>JAZSLZ010000039.1:0-3288 GCA_045535635.1 Clostridia bacterium | reverse complement strand
GCCATATTTTACTTTTATAACAAAGAAAGTGTCCTTAAGGACACTTATCTTTTGGTTAGCGTTTTTTGTGTATAAATAGATTAAACAATAGCTTTTCTGAGCCATTCAAGTGTGCAGCTTACCATATGCTTTCCTGTTTCTTCACTTGCTTCTTTTGCACTTTCAGCAAACCATTCGGTGTTGCGTTCACAACGCTTAAGGTCTACAAGCTCAGGATAAGTTCCCATCATAAGGCTTGTTTCCCATTTACCTGCATGGTCAAAACCACCGCACTTAATCTGTGCGTCTGCACCGATTAATGGGAGAACCTTGATGTATGAGAATGGATCGTCTTCACTGCCCATATCTTCATAATATGAGGCATAATCATCGCTGCCCCACCAACCTTTTCCAAGCTTTTCTTCCATATATTCCATTGTTACCTTTTTGGCAGCCTTGTGACATGCGATTGTCATTGGCATTAATCCTGCACCTTCAGTCTGATGATGTGCTACAAGATAAATATTTTTATGACCTGCATTAATCATAGATTTAAGTATGTAGTAAAGATAATTTGCATAAGCGTCTTCATCTACGTGGAAATGGCTTGGCTTTGGACCACATACTGCGTATGAAGCCACACCATACCAGATAGGTGGACATACAACAATTTCTTTTTCCTTTTCAAGTTCTCTAAGACATCCTGTAATAACAAGTGTGTCTGTTCCGCAGGAAGCGTGACGAGCATGATATTCCATTGTACCAATCGGAATAATGAAAGGAACCTTTCTGTCTACAGCGTCCTGTATTTCATCATATAACATTTCAAGCATTTGCATTGTAATTTCCTCCTATTTGTTTATTTGAATAAATTATACTCTAAGTAAACAAAATTGTCAAGATAATGGAAATATAATGAACAGTTGAAAGGTTGTTATTAAACTGTGCCGTAGCACAATATCACTTGCCAAAGACAAATATAACTGAAAAAAACACACCCTGTGGTGTGTTTTTTTGTGGCGACCCGGAAGAGACTCGAACTCTCGACCTCCTGCGTGACAGGCAGGCGTTCTAACCAACTGAACTACCGGGCCATTTACAACAGAAGTAATTATAACATAATAAATTGATTTTGACAAGTGTTTTTTTCTGAAAAATATTGTATTTTTATCTTTTTTATGATAAAATTTTTAAAAAACGAGAGGAACGTTATTATGGTACCGGCTAAACTTGAACGAATAAATGAACTTGCTAAAAAAGCAAAAGAGGTAGGGCTGACAGAAGAAGAAAAAGTTGAACAGAAAAAATTAAGAGAAGAATATATTGGTGAGTTTAAAGCATCACTTCGAGGTATGCTTGATAATACATATATTCAGGACCCTGACGGAACAAAAAGAAAACTTGAAAAAAGAGACTCAAAATAAGGGGGATTTATTATGCATAAATATGTTCACGATTTACCTATCGGTGCAGTGCAGACCTGCTGGGTTGCTGCTGCAGTTGCACTTTTACTTGCAGGGTTTGATGTTATTAATCTGCCTGATAATCAGCTTTTATCTGTTGCGGAGCACCTTGGAATAGCTATGCTTTTTGCAGGATGTACAAACCTTTTGGTTTATATTTTCAACAAAAAGGATATACATGGTGCAAGATGGCTTCTTGCAGATGGACTTACCACCGCGTTATTATCGGTTTTCCCATTATTTAACAAAATGATAATACCTGTTGTTATTCCTATTTTCTTCGGAATATGGGAGCTATTTCTTGGTGTTGTAAAATTTATAGAATCTACCGAGCTTAAAGAAGAAAAAATAAAGGGTTGGCAGGTTTTTCAATTTATAGGTATTTTTGAAATCATCTCCGGGGCGGCATCTTTACTTAAACCTGTTGATGACTATGTTGGTGTAAACCATGTGATTGCTATTATATTCTTTGTGCAGAGCATTGGATATGTGTTTAAAATGTATTTTTATCATAATCTTGTTATTAAAAGGAGTAAGTAATGAAAATTGTATTACAAAGAGTGCTTGAGGCAAGTGTCAGCGTTGACTTAGTTGTAAAAGGAAAAATCGGAAAAGGATATCTTTTACTTTTGGGTGTTTCAAATGATGATACGAAAGAAATAGCAGATAAAATGATTGAAAAAGTTGCAAAACTCAGAATTTTTGAAGACGAAAATGGTAAAACAAACTTAAGTATTGATCAGGTTGATGGTGAGGTGCTTGTTATTTCTCAGTTTACTCTTTATGCAGACTGCAAAAAAGGAAACAGACCAAGCTTTGTTAATGCAGGTGCACCTGATATGGCAAACGAACTGTATGAATATGTTTTAAGCAGATGCAGAGAATTGTTTAAAAATACACAGTGCGGTGTTTTTGGTGCTGATATGAAGGTGTCACTTATAAATGACGGACCATTTACAATTGTGCTTGATAGCAACGAAATTTGTTAAAAAAAGAAATCTCATTAAATGAGATTTCTTTTTTAATAATATAAATTATATGTTTCATCTTTAGGGTTATATAGAACTATTCCGCCGATGCCTTCTGCAAAAGAGGTAAGTGGAACATAAGCAATATCGTTTATGGTTTCAGGATAAGGTTCGATTTTTGTATGCATACCGTCAATTGATGCGTTTGAATTTAATATCCAGAAAGAAGTATTGTGGTTATTTAATGAAATATCCATTCTTCCAAGACCGTCGTCTCCGTTCCATGCAATTGATGCACCTATAACCTGACAGAATGCTTTTGCAGGAATGATTACAGAGCCACCTGCATAATTTTCTGTCACCTGTGCAGACAACGTTAACTTCTGCTGATTAAAAATTATGTCTGGACTATATTTTTTAAATGTCAATACATTCTTTCGTGCGGACATTTTTTCATTGTAAATTTCCTTGATTTTCTCCTCTGACACTGTATAATTGTATATTAAAATATCATCCAGTGCACCATTAAAGTTAGTATATACACTTCGTCCTAAAGTGTAAGGCTTTGAGTTTGTTGCAATTGCTTTAAATTTGCCAAAATCCTCAGGTAACGCCTGGTCATAAATTTTTGTGCCGTCAAGAAACATTTTTAAGATGTTTTTGTTAAGCGTAATTGCAATATGACGCCATTGCTTTTTTAAAATCTCTTTGCTTGTTACATCCTTCGCAATAAAAGAATGGCTTTTGTATTCATTAATATATGTAACAAAGGTAATATCGCACTGCAGTGATGTATAATCGTCAGTAAAGTAAATATTTAAAGGTCCACCCGCAACATCTCCAGAGCGGGATTCGTTACCAAATAAAATAGGGTTATA
>JAZSLZ010000110.1:0-10259 GCA_045535635.1 Clostridia bacterium | reverse complement strand
GATTGCTATGGATAAAGAATACATATTATTTATGATTGTTCTGTTACTTTTAGTAATTTCCATAAAAAAATAACCGCCCTCGCTAAAGTTGCGGTTATTTTTAAAATATAACTAAACATTGGCACAACCGTTTGAGGTCTTGCCTTTTCTATAATCATTATATACGCATTTAATATATTTGTCAATAATTTGTTTTATTATAAAAAGCTAACCTGCTATGCAAAGTGTTTTCAGGACACTCGGCAACGAGATTAATTCCTGACGGAATTAGAGATATTACTGTGTAGAGATATTGTGTTACGCACAGCGATATTCCCTTCGGGAGCTATTAACCATAAAAAATAAGCTAACCTACTCGGTTAGCTTATTTTTATGCTATAGTCTTTACGCAAGTCCCATAACTTTAAGTACAATGTAGAGTACGAATAATGCAACTGAAACCCACATTACACTGCTGATATCTTTAGCTTTGCCTGTGAGAATCTTAAGAGCAACCCATGAAAGGATACCGAACATAATACCGTTTGCGATTGAGTATGTGAGAGGCATCATAATGATTGCAAGGAAAGCGCCGATTGTGTCTGCTGCGTCTGATGAGAAGTCAACGTTCTTAATAGCTGAAAGCATAAGAAGTG
Source organism: Clostridia bacterium (assembly GCA_045535635.1). GTDB lineage: Bacteria > Bacillota > Clostridia > RGIG6154 > RGIG6154 > RGIG8700. The sequence goes on along the minus strand of JAZSLZ010000110.1, from coordinate 9,624 downwards.
CAACGTAGAGCATAGCAGGAGCAGTAGCGAAGCTTGGGATAGCGAGGAATAATGGTGCAAGAGGAATAGCAAGTAAGAACATAACTGCTGTTGTAACAGCTGTTAAACCTGTTCTACCACCTGCAGCAACACCTGCACTTGATTCAACATAGCTTGTAACTGTTGAGGTACCAAGACAAGCACCAACAACTGTACCAACAGCGTCTGCCATTAAAGCACCTGATGCTTTTGGAAGGCTACCGTCTTCATTAAGAAGGTTACCTTTCTGTGCAACACCGATAAGTGTACCAACAGTATCAAAAATATCTGTGTAAAGGAATGTGAAAACAACAATTGCAAAACCTGCAAAGTTCTGAGCAACAAAGCCAAAGTCAAACTTAAAGAGTGCAGGAGCAGCAAAGTTAGCTTTGATAGCTTCCCATGAAAGGTTAGGAATTACAGAGTAAACACCGTTTGCAGGATCTGGAATGTACCAACCAACGAGTTCAGCAATAATGCCTAAAACCCATGTAGCAATAATTCCAAGTAAAATTCCGCCTGGAACTTTAAAGTGTTCTAAAACTGCGATGATGAGAAGACCAACTAAAGCGAGTACTACGCCAGGAGCTGCAATGTTACCAAGAGCAACAGTTGTAGCAGGATCAGCAACAACGATTTTAGCGTTGATAAGAGCGATGATTGCGATAAATAAACCGATACCTGCAGTAATACCGAATTTAAGGTTTGCAGGGATTTTGTTTACCAAAGCTTCTCTGAATTTGAAAAGAGAAAGTATCATAAAGATAATACCTTCAACTAAGATTGCAGTAAGAGCAACCTCGTATGAATAACCCATAGCACCGCAAACTGTGAATGCGAAGAATGCATTAAGACCCATACCTGAAGCAAGAGCAACAGGGTAGTTAGCAAAGAATGCCATACAAAGTGTAGCAATAGCTGCTGAAAGAGCAGTTGCCATAAAGATTGCTGCAGCAGAAGCACCAGGGATTGCACCGAGGTAGCCTGGGTTTACTGCAAGGATGTAGGACATAGCAAGGAATGTTGTAATACCGGCAATAATTTCGGTTTTAACATTGGTGCCATGTTCTTTAAGTTTGAACAATTTTTCCATTTTTAAAACATCTCCTTCTTTTGTTTTGGATTTTTAACCCATATTTGGATTATAACACAAAACAATCTAAATGTCTATAAAAAAATTAACTGCCAATATGGCAGTTAATTTAAACAACATAGAATAAAACGGCAAACATCTGCAGAATACTTCCAATTAAAACAAACAAATGAAAAATTGAATGTGCATAGCGATATTTCTTTAAAAAATAGTAAATTCCTGCACCAATAGTATATGAAATTCCTCCTGCGAGAAGGAATATTATTCCCCCTACGCCAAGTGCGGCAACAGTAGGTTTCCATGCGGCAACTATGCACCAACCCATTAAAAGATAGCAAATACCTGAAATAAGCTTTGAGCATTTAAGATTAACTGCAGTTATTGTAATTCCAAAAACTGCAAGTCCCCAAACAATGCCAAAATATGTCCAGCCAAGTGCTGTACTATATTCTCTTAAAGGTGAAAGTACAATTGGAGTATATGTTCCTGCTATAAGCAGAAAAATTGAGCAATGGTCTATAATTCTGAAAACTTTTTTCGCGGTAAGCTCAGGCTTAAGACCGTGATATATGCTTGACATTGTATATAAAATTATCATTGATGCGCCGTAAATTGCACTTCCCACAACGCCATAAACATTTCCGTGAAGTGCGGCAAAAATAACACAAAGTGTAAGAGCAACAATTCCAACCGCTCCGCCAACTATGTGAGATACCATATTGAAAATCTCCTCACCTTTAGTATAGTCAGGGATTAATATTTCTCTTTTCGACATAATTCCACCCTCTATCTGATGTAGTTTTATATATTAGATTATAGCACAAACAATTGTACATGTAAAGATTTTTTGTTGAAATTCCTTTTTCAGTGTGTTAGAATGATTATACAAGGAGAGTGAAGTAATGGAATTTTCAAATTTGACAAATTTACTTCATCACATAGTTGATGATCTTCATGTGCCTTTCGTACAATGTCAGGTCTATAAAGAAGGAAAAGAAGTTTATAGTCACGGCTATGGCGATGCACAGGAAAATACACCTGTAACACCTCAGCATACATACAATCTTTATTCAACAACAAAGTTTATTACCTGTACTGCGGCACTTCAGCTTTTAGAGCAGGGCAAATATCTTATGACAGAACCGCTTTACGAATATTTTCCGCAGTTTAAGGAAATGTTTGTTAAAGTTAAGGATGTAAATGCAGACCTTGCGGCAAAGGTTGTTCAGGGACAGAAGGTTGAGTATAAAACAGACGGCGATATTGTTCTTGTTGAAGCTAAAAGACCTATTTTAATTAAAGATGTTTTTAATATGACCGCAGGTTTTGATTATAACAGAAACGCCCAGAGCTTTCTTGATATAAAAGAAGAAACAAACGGAAAATTCCCAACATTAAGAATTGCAGATGCTATGGCAAACAAGCCTCTTTCATATCAACCGGGAGAAAAATGGGGATATAGCCTTGGTCACGATTTACTTGGTGCTTTTGTTGAGCTTGTGTCAGGTAAGAAATTCGGAGAATACTTAAAAGAAAACATATTTGAGCCACTTGGAATGGATTCTTTTACATTTGAACGAAATGAAGAGATATATTCAAAAATGGCAAACCAGTATCAGTATGATTACGAAACAAAAACTGCTCATAATGTGGGGAAAGAGAACCCTCATATTTTAGGAAGTGAATTTGAAAGCGGCGGAGCAGGACTTGCAGGAAGTGCAGAGGATTACGGAAAGTTTGTAACTGCCATGTCTCTTGGAGGAATAAGTCCAAAAGGTGAGAGAATTTTATCAGAAAGCACAGTTGATTTAATGAGAACAAACTGTCTTAACGAAGAACAACTTAAATTCTTAAACTGGTCGCAGCTTACAGGCTATGGCTACGGCTACGGTGTAAGAACTCATATAGACAGAGCAAAAAGCGGTGGCTTAAGTCCTGTTGGTGAATTCGGCTGGGGCGGTGCTGCAGGTGCTTATGCAATGGTTGATAAGGATAATCAAATTGCAGTGTTCTACGGTCAGCATATGCTGAATAACCTTGAACCTTATATCCACCCAAGAATAAGAAATGCGGTATATAGCTCACTAGATAAATGAATAATTAATAATTAATAATGAATAATTGTTGTTGAAAACCGCCTGTGGCGGTTTTCTTCATTTATAATAAAAATACTTGATAATTTTTTGAAAATGAATTATAACAATTATGCCAAGCTATTTTAATATGTTAAATTGGGTATTTTATATAGGATAAATCCCATCTTTGAATTTGTTAAAAATGCGAATTCCATATGATGGAGTGTGTGAAATGCCTTTATTAAAATAGTTTGGCGACTATCGGAGTTTTCGTTATACAAAAAGAGAAAAGCCACACATTGTGAGGCTTTTCTACATTAATTAATCTTTATAAATGTTTTCTTTTTGTGTTCTGAGCATTTTTTACTTTACTATTACAATCTCTTTAACTTCGTCTTTGTATATTCTGATGAATACTCTTTCTTCGTTTGCACCGTCTTCCCATTTAGAGATTTCGCCTGCATCTGTAACTGAAACCTTGTTTGTTGTTTTGTTTGTGTCAAGTTTTAACACGGTTGCGTTTGTTGTTGAATAGTTTTGTGCTGCAGATCCATTTACAGTTACGTTGATTGAGTCAGAGAATTTCTTAACTACTCTGCCGTAAACAATAACCATTTCGTTGTCATTTCCGTAAGATTTGCTGAATTCTGTTTTTATATCATCTGAATTAAAGAGGAGTGTAAAGCCGTCCATTTCGCCTTTTGCATTTGTTTTAATCTGGATGATGTCACCTGTTTTAAGTGTTCTGCCATCCTTTGTTATGATAGTATCGTCTTCTGTTGAAATCACTTTGCTTTCACCGTCTGTTTTAACTGTAAGCTTGTGGATGTCGTCGTCTTCCTCGTTTGTTGTAAGAGCGATTTTCTCGATTACTGCAATTGAAGTGTCAAGCTTTCCTGTGTTAACGATGTTTGTAATTCTGATAAGTCCTGCTGTCATATCATCTTTGATGTCGAATACTTCAACGTTGTACTTGCTTTCGTCTGAGAAGGTTTTAAGAGAACCGATTTCCATTTCGTCTGTGTCAGTTGAATTTTCAGGAACAATCAAAACTTTAGTATTTTCATTTACACCGATTGAGCCTGTAGCTTTACCGTCTTTCATAATTGTAAGCTTATTAACCGCACCCTTGAAGACTAAGCCTTCGCCTTTGAAGTTAAGAGCAAACATATCCTTTTCAAAGCTTGATGGGAAAGAAGCGGTTTTGTCCTCTGGTGTGTTGATTGCAGAAACTTTGCCTTCTGCATTAACATCAAGTGTGATAACCTGTGGAACTATTTTACCGTCTTTTAAAAGTGCTTTATATGCTTCTTCTGCATTTGAATACATCTTACCGTTGATTTTTATTTTATTTGCAGCCTCAGTTGTTACAACATTTCCGTCTTCTGCAAAATATTTAATGTCAAGGTAGCTTGAGAGAGAACCTGATGTTCCTGCAGCAACCAGATATGCATACTGACTGCCTTTTTTCACCTGAGCATCGTATGCGGCGATTTTGCCCTGTGCATCAATATAGAAAGTACCTTCAAGACCAAGTGTATAGTCTTTGAATTCTCTGTTGTCTGCGATCTCAAAGTGCTTACTGTTAATGCCGATTGTTTTGTCTGCCTCGTCTCTTTCGTTAAGCTTACCTGTTACATATTCGCTTGATACAATTGCTCTGATATAGTCTGCGTTTTTGTAAACAGAAAGCACATTCCATTCTTTAAGGTCTTCAAATTTAACTGCATTACCCTTTGCATCTTCAAGGATTACGATAAGGTTTTTGTTTTTGTCTGTGTTAAGGTCAAGTGCAGGTTTTTCGTATTTGTCGTAAACCTTTTTACCTGCAGTTGAAATGTCATCAATTACATAAGTTACATATTCGTTAATGAATACTGTGTCAAATTTGTTGTCTCTTGTTGAGTCAATAAGTGTTATTGTGCCTGTTTTTGGGTTTGTAAGTTCTTTAGCGAACTTGTCGTTATAAATTACTTTGAAGTCTTTGGTAAGGAGTAATTCTTCTTCGTTTGAGTCTTCGTTTTCTTTATAGAAAATTGAAGTTGACTCTTTTGTAAGTTCTTTTGTTAAATCTGTAGCATCAATTGTAATAACTGTGTTTTTATTTTCTTCTTCTCTTGCAAGAATAACAGTTTTGTCACCGTTTTCTTCTGTTTTAACATAGTAAGTTACATTTCTGCCTAAAAGTCTGTTAGCTTTTGAAACACCTGCAAAGTAAATTTCTTTGCTGTCAAATTCCACTCTGCCCTGGTCAAGTGCACTGCCGCCTGAAAGACTTGTAACTTCATTTGCAGTAACTACGCCTGTTTTCTTTTCAACATTTAATTTGTTTGCAAGAACTGTTTTGTCAGTTACTTCGTAAGAAAGATTACCGTCTGTATAGCCTGTTGCTTCCATAAGGTTAATTGTAAGAGAGTTAAATGCAAGTTGTGCAGTTATACCTCTTGAGCAACCCTTTGAACTTGCGGCATTTGCTTTCTTTGTAAGGCCGATTTCATTAGCCTGAACTAAATAACCTGTTGGATAACCGCCTTTTTTAAGAGCAAGTTTCTCATAACCTAAAAGTCTGATTAAGATTGTGTTTGCTTCCTGATATGAGATACCATCCTCAGGTCTGAATGTGCCTGTGTCGTCACCGATAATAAGACCTTGTGCTGTAGCAACATTGATATAACCGTTTGCCCAGTGGTCAATGCTAACATCGGGATATTTAGAAACCTCTTTTGAGCTTTCAGCCACATCCGAAAGTCCTAAAAGATGAACAGCAATTTTTGAAAATTCTGCTCTTGTAACAGTATCGTCTGGTCTGAAATTACCTTTGTCATCGCCGATCATAATGTTAAGTGCGCCGAGAGTCTGTGCGGCTTCTTCAAAAGCAGTGCCTTTAACATCGTCTGCCACACTGTACGCCATAGCCGGTGTAATCATTCCAAAGGCAAGAATCATAGCCAGAAGATATGAAACTATTTTTGAAATTTTTGACATTTATATGTCCCCCTTATTAAAATTTTGGTTTTCATAACTTTTGATTATGTCAACCACAAGTAAGATTGTAAAGGAAAACACGCAAGTCTTCAACCCACAAATATTGGAAGGACATTTCATAAATCTTTCACAAATAAAACATTTGTTTTTCAAAGTGTTATTTTATACTCTTAATTGTAGGAACAAGAAACTCTCTCTAAATCCTATTTATAACACTCCAAAAAAGCGAGACCGAAGGCATAAGCCTTCGGTCTTTGCTTTTTCATAAGAAAGCTCCCGAATTTGTAAATTCGGGAGCTGATATTTATTTATCTGCGATTATGAGAACAAATTGTGCAGAGCCTTGTACAGAATAAGTAAGAACTTTTGATGCGCCTTTCATTGCATCTGTAAAGCCAAGGACATCGGTTTCAACAGCTGTTGTAAGCTTTGAAGTATTAGTTGAATACTTATAGAACTTAGTAGATGATGTGAATATTACCGGTACAGGTGTAGAATCATCAAGAGTAATTACACCGTCGCTGTCAACTACATCAGCTAAAGAAACATCCATACTTCCATCATATTTTTCTAAAACCGTACCATACATCATACAGAATTCTGCATTAAGTTTATCAATATTGTAAACAGCAGAGGTTATTTCTGTAGAGTCTGTTGCAGCAAAACGCTTGAAATTGTCTTTATCATTATAGCTGAACAGGAGTTTATCATTATAGTTATATGATGAGAATAATTTAAGAGCTTTCTTAACTGTTTTGCCGTCGTAAGCAACATTAAGTTTAAGAACATCGCCCACTTCAACACCATCTAATGTTGCAAGATCTTCTGTAACATATACCTTGCTTGTACCAGAAGGTGTATAGCCGGTTAATGAGTAATAATCGCCGTTATCGTTGCTCATAGGCTGGATTTTTGAAACAACAATCATAGGTGCTTTTACTTTTGTTTCTGATATTGTAGAATCACCAAAAATGATAAGAAGTTTAGCTGCACCATTTTCTTTATCGTAAGCTTCAAATGTGTATGTTTCCTGGTCTGCAGGTATGCCTGAAGAAAGATTTCCGAAGAAGTATTCATCTTTCATACCTCTGTTTTCAGGAACAAAGAATATTTTTGTATTAGAGTCAATTCTTATTGAATTACCTAACATCTTTGTAGAACTTCTGTATTTTGAAGATGATGTAGCAACATCAAGAACAAGGTTTGTTGAAGGTGAAACAGTGTCTGAAGGTGATGTTGCAGTAAGGATTTTAGCAATCTCATTTTTTGCGTTAAGAGTGTATTTGATTGGTTGTGAATATTCATTTGCTACAGCATTTTTATCGTTGTTGATATTAAGTGAAGTGTCGTACTTAAGCATGTTCTGAATTTTCGCAAGATCAGATTCATTATTTCCGTTGATATTTACTGTAGAAGCAAGTGTGTAGCTTACAGATCCTTTATCAGTAGTAAATACAAGAGCTCTTAAAGATTCGGAAGCAAGTCCGCCGTCTTTAGGTTGTTCAACACCGATAAGGTATCCATATTTAAATGATTCTGCAGCTACAGCAGTTGCTTTTACATAAATAACATTATTCTGGCTGTCAAGATGTACGGTTACAGAGGTACCTCTGCTGAAAGTGTCTTTATATTTGTTCCAGCAAACATCACTTACTTTATAGTCAGTAGAACCAATTGTGATCACCTGGTCAGAAACGTTGAGAGATGATATAGTACCTGTTTTTGTGTTAGATACAATTTCAATATCTATATACTTTTTGCCGGTGGTATTCAAGCTCTTGGCAATGAGTAATACATTGTCTTTAGCAAGTGAAGATGCAGCAACAGAAGCAGTTCCTTTAGTGATTTTTATAATAGTATTTGAATTTTCAGTAAGGTTAAGTGGTTCTCCAGGATTGTAAACATCATAAATAATAAGCTCGTCGTTACTTGAATTTATACCGCTAATTACAAATGGTTTAGCATCTTTGATAATAATGATGTCAATTACATTGTCACCATTGTTGTCAAGTAATCTCATAGAACCGTCAAATGGTTTATATGTATTATTGATATAGTTTGGTGTTGAATCAACATAAGGTGCAATGTGGTTGTTGTAAATAAGCTTAACATTTGAAGCTACAGAATATGTGTCATAATCATCCTGGTCTTCATCTCTGTAGATTTCAATTTCGCTTGAGCCTAAATGCTTGATTTCGTATGGCTTGAAAGCAGACTCATTGTTTGAACTTGTAAGTTTACAGCTCTGGATGATATAATCGTCATCATCTTCTGAATAGTAGAAAGTGATTTCTTTACCAAAATATTTGTCAGCACCAGATGAACCGATTTTATAAATTTTATCGTAGTCAATCTGAACATAGCCTGATCTTATATAAGCGTTTTCTGTTAAAGAAACATCGCTTGTAGCAGTAACAATACCTGTTTTTTCGGTATATTTGAGGTTGTTGTCAAGGATTGTTGTACCGCCTGTTGCAACGCCTGTTGATGTGTTATTCATTTCAGGAATATCTAAAGCATTGTAAACAAGCTGAGCAATAATCTGTCTTGGAGCAGGTTCTGAACCTACTGCAACAGCTTTCTTTGTAAGACCAATCTGTGCACCTGCAGCAATGTATCCTACAGGCCATCCGCCTAAGCCTTTAGCCATTGGTTCGTATTTAAGTAAGCAAACAAGCATTTTTACTGCCTGTTCGTATGTAACAGGAGCATCAGGAGCAAATGTTCCGTCTCCCATACCTCCAACGATTTTAAGGTCTGATGCAATTCTTACTGCTTTAACCTTCCATTCGTCGCAGAGTGCAGTTGTAACATCTGTGAAAGGTGTTTCGGCGATAACGTTTAAAGCACCCATATTTTTGAGTCTTGCAACGATAACGCAGAATTCTGCTCTTGTAATACCTGCTTCAGGTCTGAATGTATTTGTACCCGCATCGCCTAAAATAATGCCAAGGCCAGTAAGAGTTGAGATTGCCTCTTTATATGGACTTGTTGAAGGTACATCTGAAAATTCTGTCGTTGCTGTTGGTGTAGTAGTTGCTGTTTCTTCTGCAACTGCAACTAATGAAAATACCATAACAAAACAGAGAACTAATGCTAATATTCTTTTCATACTATTTTCCTCCTTATATATGATTAGATTTTAACACAATGATATTCTAACAAAAAACAAGCAAACTGTCAATAACAATATATTTACATTTGTGTAACAAAAATGCTTACAGACTGAATCTGTAAGCATTTTTTATTATTTAAGATACTGACCAAGTAACTGATTAACAAGTCCGCCATCTGCTTTTCCTGAAACAAGAGGCATAAGATTTTTCATAATAATGCCTTTTTCTTTGGCAGTTGGGTTTTCAAGACCAAGGTCTGCAAGAACCTTTTCGATTGTTGCCTTGATTTCACTTTCATCCATTCTTTTTGGAGCAAATTCGTTATAAACTGCAATTT
>JAZSLZ010000059.1:0-12623 GCA_045535635.1 Clostridia bacterium | reverse complement strand
ACGATCCGACTTGACTTAAATATATATACATTACTTTTTAAGGACAACCGGAAGAATAAAGTAGAAGAATTTATCACCCTCAACCGGTGTTAAAAGCATTGGTGAAAGAGGAGTTGAAAATTCAACAAAAACCTCTTCTTCGTCACAGGCAGAGAAAGCATCTAAAAGATACTGGTTAACAAAACCGATTTCAATATCTCCGCCATAAAGTTTTTCAACATCAACTCTGTCATGAACAGTACCTGTTAAAGTTACACAATCAACAGTAACTTCATTTTCGTATAATGTTAAACGAACAGGGCTTTTTGCTTTCTTTTCATCATATAAAATAGGTAAAACTCTTTCAAAAGAATTTTTAAGCTCTTTAACTCTTGTTTTTAATTTAATAGAACATTCTGTTTTAACAAGATTTTCATAATCAAAGAAATCACCCTCAAGTGTTCTTGAAAAAAGCTTACAGTTACCAAATTCAAACATAATATATTTTTTAGATGGGAAAATTTCAATTTCACCTTCATCAGATAAAATCTTCATAAGCTCATTAAGTGTTCTGTGAGGAACAACAAAATCTTTGATTTCTGCAGTTTTAACAAGCTTTTCGCGGCGGATTGCAAATCTGTGACCGTCAATTGCAACAACATTTAAAATATCATCTTTAACTCTGAAAAGTTCACCTGTTAAAATCTGTCTGAAAGTATCTTTACTTGCAGCAAAAATACTCTGTCTTATCATATCTTTTAAAACTTTGCTTTCTATAATAATACTGTCACTTATTTCAAAGTCGTAAGTATCAGGGAATTCATCAGCATTAATACCTGCAATTTTAAATACTGCAGGACCTGATGTAATAGTTGTATGATAATTTTCACCAACTTCAAATGTTACATCAACGCCACCTGTTTTTCTGATAATGTCTGTGAACATTCTTGAATTTAAAACAATTCTTCCTGTTCTTTCAACTCTTGCCTGGAATGAAGCTTCAATAGCAATTTCAAGGTCATTACCGCTAATATAAACCTTATCAATTTCAGCTTCGATTAAAATACCCTCCATAACAGCAAGTGTAGATTTAGGGGAAACTGCTTTTTCAGCTTTCATAACTGCGCTTAGAATATCTTCTCTTAAGCATGTAAATTTCATAATAGCACCTCGCTAAAAATAAGTAATATATATGTATTATTATAGAATTAGTTTGCAGTAGTTCTGTTAATTGTGTGGATAAGTCCAAAAAATTCAAGATTTAAAGGATTTTTTGTGTGGACAAGCTGTTAAAAACTGTGTTTAAAATTTTAAAGTTTATAAACTGTGTAAAAATTATCCACCTTTTCCACATTAAGTTTTTCACTTTTCCACATTAATTGTGCATTAATGCTTTAATATCTTCAATGATAGTTAAAGTTTTTTGATTTTTGTTATTAATTTCGTCTTTAATTTTATTTATGCCGTAAATAATGGTTGAATGGTCTTTTTCAAACTCTCTGCCGATAGCAATAGAAGTTGCTTTTTTAACATATTTTTCGCAGAGATAGAAGCAGTACTGTCTTGGCACAACATATTCTTTTCTTCTGCTTTTGCCTGTTAATTCTTCTTCTGTGATATGGAAATATTTACAAACTGCATTTTTAACAATATCGTAGCTGTAGGTAATTTCTTCATCAGAAATTGATTCAACCAAAATATCTGCACAGGTTGATTCATTAATTATTAAAGAAGGATTAATTTCTTTATAAGCAGTTAATTTGTTAAGTGCACCCTCAAGCTCTCTGATGTTTGATTTAATATTATCTGCAATATAAACATAAACTTCATCAGGGAAAGAAACACCAAGGTCCTTTGCCTTATTTTTAAGGATAGCAACTCTTGTTTCAAAGTCAGGCGGGGTAATGTCTATTGTAAGTCCCATACCAAATCTTTGTTTTAATCTTTCGTCGATATTATCAATGTCTTTAGGCGGTTTATCAGATGTTAAAACAATCTGCTTACCGTTTTCATAAAGATAATTGAATGTGTGGAAAAATTCTTCGATTGTAGATTCTTTACCTGCAATGAACTGAATATCATCAACTATTAAAATATCAAGGTTTCTGTATTTCTCTCTGAAAACATCCTGTGTTTTATTCTGAAGAGAAGAAATAAAGTCAATTGTGTATTTTTCGGAAGAAACATAAACAATTCTTGTGTTTTCTTTAGTCTGTCTCATAAAATGACAGATTGAATGACAAAGATGTGTTTTTCCAAGTCCTGATTTACCGTAAAGATAAAGAGGATTAAATCTTCCGCCAGGCTGTTCTGCAACAGAAAGAGCGTAAGCGTGAGCAAATCTGTTTGAGTTACCTACAACAAAATTTTCAAAAGTGTATTTAGGATTTAATTTAGTTTCGTCATTTTTAATTATAGGGTTATTGATTTTTTCAATAACTCCAATTTCCTCCGGAGCTTTTGTACCGGTTAAGAGAACATAAAGAATATATTCTTTTTTAGTGGTTTTATAAACAGAAGAAGTGATAAGGTCAACGTATCTTTCTTCAATAGCGGTTTTAACAACATTATTAGGAACCCATAAATATAAGATATTGTTTCTAAATTCCGCTTCAGTTATAAAGTTGATCCAGGTTGTATATTGAACTTCGGAAATAGCACCGCTGTTTTTAATACGCTCCTTAACTTCCTTCCAGACCTGAAGACTGTTTTTCATATATTTTCATCCTTTTTTCGATAGTTTAAAGACATAATTTTTTACCCTTAAATTATAGCACAAAAAAGAACTAATTGCAAGTAAAATATAAAAAATACCGCCTAATTTTTAAGGACGGTATTTTTGTGTTTACCTATACAGATAATATTAATATTTTGTCTGAAGCTTTAAAATTCGTCTATTTTCAAAAGTGAGGCAGAAATTGCATCATAATAATACTTATTTCCGTTGTCAATTGTTATCATAAAGCAAGGTACTGCGGAAATCATAGAGTATTCATTTTTAAAAGGTTCGGTAAAATAACCGCTTTCAATTGATTTTATGGTACATTTCTCATTAAAATCATTTGCAAATCTTATTAAGATTTCTGCCTGAGTTTTTATATTTTCATCAGGTGCAGAGAAAGAAGAAATTTCATAGTAAACACCATAGGAATTTAAAACACTTCCCTCTTTATAAAAAATATCAATGTTTGTATTATAAATATCATGGCCCTCAAAGCTTTGAATAAAACTTGCCTTATAAACACCCTTGCCCATATCAAGTGTTCCCACGCATTTTGTATATTTAGCGTCAAGACCATTTTCTTTTAAGTGAGAAAGTGCTTGTTTTGCAGCATCGTAGCTTGGGAGAAGATATTTGAAATCAATACTTTTATTTTCAGGCACAAACTCAAAACCCTTTTCAGAAATTGAGCAATTACCTTTAAATTCAGAGGTAAAATTTTTGCCTTCCGCAAAAGGATTTTTAAGATTTAAATAAAACATAGTCTCAGGTGTTGTTTTTATTAGCTTTTTATCAAGCTTTATATTATTTTTATTAAGGATTTCAATTGTATTTTCTATTGTATCTACAGATATTCTGTCAGAAGACGACATAGAAATAAGATTATAAACCAAAAATAAATTAACTATAACAAAAACAACTATTAAATAACTTTTTGCTCTTGAGAAATTCATAATATATCCTTTAATGTGATAATTTCAGGCAAACTGTCTTTATAGATAATATCACACTGTCCTTCAATAAGAGGTTTTAAGTATGTAATCATATCTTCTGTAACATCGTTGCCGTCTTTATTTATCATATTGTCAGGTACTGTCTGCTCTAAATTTGCAATTTCTTCAATGTTGTGGCTTTCAATATGAATTTTATAAGGATTATCTGATATTCTCTTATAAAATACCATTTCGCCTGATTTACCCATAAGAGCAAATTCAACTGCAGATTTACCTATTAAAACTGCTTCTTCAATATCACGAAGAGAAATAATATGTCCTGCGCATCTCTGGCAAACGCTTAATTCAACGCCACGAACTTTAAAGCCAAGTCTTTCGCGAACTAAATCCTCTAAAGCCTTTGCAGTACCGCTTAAATATTTGTGACCAAATGTGTCGTAAAGACCGCTTGATGTTTTTTCACAGATGTATGTACCGTCTTTGTCCTTAATTCCTTCAGAAACGCAAACAACTGCATTTTTCTCTTTTTTAACAACCTCTGTTAAATCAACAAGGAATTTTTCAATATCGAAATCTCTTTCAGGAAGATAAATAAGGTGCGGACCGTCGCCCTCGTATCTTCTTGCAAGTGCAGAAGATGCAGTAAGCCAACCTGCGCTTCTTCCCATAATTTCAACGATTGTAACTGTGTCTTTGTCATAAACTCTGCTGTCACAGGTAATTTCACGAACAGTAGTTGCAATATATTTTGCCGCAGAACCAAAGCCGGGTGTATGGTCTGTAACAGGAAGGTCGTTATCAATAGTCTTTGGAACTCCCATACATTTAATGTCAATATTTTTTGCTTTAACATAGCGATTCATCTTTGCAACTGTGTCCATTGAATCGTTTCCGCCGATGTAGAAGAAATATTTAATATTTCTTTCAAGCATATAGTCTGTAATCTGCTTGAAAATTTCTTCATTTTCTGTGTATTCAGGAAGCTTTTTTCTGCAAGAGCCTAAAAAAGCAGAAGGTGTCTGCTTTAAAAGTGCAAACTTTTCTTCGTCTTTAAAAACATTAAGATTAACAATATTGTCATTTAAAATTCCCTCAATACCGTTAACGCTTCCGTAAACATTATCAAAATTATTTATAAATGCCCCTTTGATAACACCTGCAAGTGTGGCATTTATTGCGGCAGTTGGACCGCCTGACTGCGCAACAATACAATTCATATTTTTTCTCCTGATTATTATTGATTTTTAATTAGTATTATTATATAATAAATTCAGTAAAAAAACAAGAGAGGATGAATAAAATGGCAATAGAAGTTAAAAAAATCGGCGGTTGGGGCGATGTTGTAAGAATTTCAAATGGAATTATTGATATTGATGTTTCAACTGCATTTGGACCTCATATTTTACATCTTGGTTTTTGTGGAGGACAAAATTTTATGAAGCTTGATCCTGATCAGGAATTAAGTGTTCGTGATGAAAGCTTAGATGCATTTTATGTTGGTGCAGTATGGCACAACTACGGCGGACATAGATTATGGCAGTCCCCTGAAGATATGCCAAGAACATATCTTCCATGCAACGAGCCAATTGAATACGAAATCACAGAAAAAGGCGGAATTTTCAAACAAGAGTTATTTGACTTTACAAATACACAGCAGGAAATCGAAATCGTTATGTCTGAAAACGAAGCAAAAGCAGATATTATCCACAGAATTACAAATAAAAATGCTTGGCCTGTTAAGTTTGCGCCATGGGCATTAACAGTACTTCAAAACGGCGGACTTGAAATTATTCCAATGCCAACAAAGGATACAGGACTTGTTTCAAACGGTGTTATGGGTATCTGGCCTTATGGCAAATTAAACGACAAAAGAGTTAACTTTGGCGAAAAATTTATCGCAATTCAGCCTGATATTAATAATACAAACAAATTTAAAATCGGTATCAGCAACAGCGAAAAATATGCAGCATACATTTTAAATAACGAAATGTTTGTTAAAACCTTCGACTATGAAGAAGGCGCAGAGTATCCTGACGGCGGTATGAACTTTGAAAGCTTCACAAATGAAAAGTTCATCGAATGTGAATCTCTTGGTAAACTCGAAGAGCTTGAATATAACCAGACTGCAACAATGGTTGAAACATGGCATATGTTCAAAGACATAGAAACCCCAAACCTTCACGATGACGAAAAAATCGAAAAGGTTATGGAGTTTATCAAAAAATCAATATAAAACATAAAAACCGCCAAACGGCGGTTTTTGTTATGCTAACAACCAATCAATCACATTTATCTGTTTTATTCCCTCATAATTTGCTCCGTTACCAATATCATCAAGGGTTAACAAAGTTTTGGGATAATTATCTTTTATCTCCTTAAGCGGTGCTAATTCTCGTTCTAAAGTTTTTTCATCAAGCACACTTGCGGATACCTGATAATATTCAACTTCGTTCATATTGGTAGCAACAAAATCTACTTCTTTTTCTGCTAACTTGCCGATGTTAACTCTATTTTTTCTTCTTAAAAGCTCAAGATAAACCACATTTTCAAGAAGATGCCCCAAATCTCTTGCAGAACTACTTATAATATGATTTCTGATTCCGCTATCTACGAAATAATACTTACCAAGAGTTTTTAAGAACTGTCTGCCCTTTATATCATATCTTGTTGCATTATAAAGAATATAGCTGTCTGTCAGTGCTCTTAAATAAGCCTCAACTGTATTAGGCGAAATCTTTCTGCCGCCTGATATCAGTGTATCACTTATTTTTTTTGTTGAAATAGGACTTCCAATACTAGAAGCAACAGTTTTCAAAATATTTTCTAACAGGGATATATCATTTATCTTTTCTCTGGTAGCAACATCTTTTAAAAGAATTGTATGATAGATACCTTCTATATACTGATTTATAACCTTTTCATCATTTTCAAGATATGCAATGTAGGGAAATGAGCCGTATTTTAAATAACTGTCAAAGATTTCGCTTTTGCTTTTGCCACTTTCTTTTGTTGCTTCATAGTATTCTTTGAAAGAGAAAGGTAACATATCAATTTGAATGTATCTTCCGGAAAGCAATGTTGCAAGTTCACCAGACAGCAGATAAGCGTTTGAGCCTGTTATATAAACATCACAGTTTTTCTTTATAAAAAGACTGTCAACCGCTTTTTCAAATTCACTACATTTCTGAACTTCATCAATAAAAATGTAATTTTTTTTGTCAGGAACAAGTTTTGAAGTTATATAGTTGTATAATGCCTTATAATCAAGCAAATCGGCATTTTTAAGGTCTTCAAGGTTAACTGATATAATTTGACTATCATACACACCGGTCTGCTTTAAATGCTGTATATACAACTCAAACAATGTAGATTTTCCGCATCTTCTGACACCGGTAATAACCTTAATAACCTGTTTATCCTTCAGTGCTATTAAATTATCTAAATATTCTTTTCGCTGAATCATTTTTGCACCTCTTTTCTTTAGTATTATAATATCACCAAAAAAATAATCTGTCAATAAGTTTTTTCTCATTTTAGAAAAAACTTATTGATTTAGTAAAGTTTTTTCTACTATCCTTATTGTCGAAGTTTGTCGATATGTTTTGCTGGACTTTTTTGTCATTTTATGTTATTATATTACTTGACCAAGAAAACAAAATAGTTTCAAGATTGAAGTGTTTTTGATTTAGGCAAAAACGCTTAGCTTCGCTATTTTGCACTTTGGTCTTGTAGCTGTTAGTTTTCTTGGTCGTTAACTAAGAAGCGGCGTTTTTCGTGCGTCAGCTTTTAGTTGGCGCATTTTTTAATTGAAAGGAATGAAAACTATGGAAAACTACAAAGAAATGTATCTGAAATTATTTAATTTTATAACAAACGAAATAGAAAGATTAGAAGAAATTCAAAAACAGGTTGAAGAAATGTACATAGAAGCAGAATAATAAAACCGCCGTTTGGCGGTTTTTACATTATGTTAGGGAATAGAAAAAGCTCACATTTGTGAGCCTTTTCTTCGTTCTGTTATAAATTTTATTGATTAGCAGATACTAAGTATTTCTATTTTATTGCTTTTTGTGTTCTGGAGAATTTTAACATTCCCTTATTTATATACATAGAATCCGTTTCCTACTATTTGCTGTGATTCGGAGAAGATGATAAATGCAGTTGGGTCAATTTCAAGGATTTTAGCCTGAAAATCTTTAAGTTCGTTAGCTTTAAGAGCACAAACAAGCATTTCTCTTTTTTCCATAGTGTACGCACCAACGGCGTCGATAATTGTTACACCTCTTGGAGATGTTGAAACAAGCTTCTTTGCAATTTCATTGCCTTTATCTGTCATAACAAAAGCGAGTTTTGAAATGTTGAGCATTTGTATTAAAAGGTCAATGGCAAAGGTTGAAACCGCAAGTGCTATAATGCCGTAAAGTGTGTAGTTTACTTCTTTGAAAACTACAAGTGAAGTTAAAATAACTGCACTGTCTATAATAAGAAGAAGCTTACCTATTGGCATCTGTGGGAAGAAGTGCTGAAAAATTCTTCCTAAAATATCTGTTCCACCTGATGATGCTCCCTGAACTAAAGTAAGACCAATACCAAATCCGTAAAGAATTGCACCAAAAATAGTTGCAAGCATAGGGTCATTTGTGATTGGTGGGAACTGAGCAAAGATTTCTATTAAAACAGATAAAATACTAAAGGCTGCAACAGTTTTAATAATAAACTTTTTACCAAGAATTTTAATACCTATTATAATAAATATAAGGTTTATAACTGCAAAAGAAATACCTGTTGGAATGTGCAGTGTATGGTATAAAATAGTACCCATACCAGATACACCGCCACTTACAACCTTGTTAGGAACATAAAAATTACTAACACCAAAAGCAACCAGTATAAGACCAAACAAGATTATGGAATAAGATTTAATTGCCTTTAAAACTTTCTCTTTCATAAGTTCTCCTTAAAAATGGGACTGCATCGCAGTCCCATTTGTTTATCAGTTAATGATTGTTTTTTCTGTGTCTGGATCAAAGAGGTGGATTTTGAGTGGATCAAAAGCAACTCTGATGTCCATACCGTGTTTAGCAGTAGTTCTTGGGTTAACTCTTGCAACACAGTTCTGATTGTTGATAAGAAGGTGGAGATATGTTTCTGCACCGAGTGGTTCTGAAAGTTCAACATGAGCAGGAATCTGGTGCTCTGTTGTTGAAAGGAACATTTCATCATCATGCATATCTTCAGGTCTGATACCGAGGATAGCTTTGTTTTTGTCATATCCTGTAGCTTCGAATGCTTTAGCTTTGCCTTCAGGAAGTGTGATATCGATATCACCAGCAACAAGACGAATTTTACCGTCTTCTTTAACAACATCAACGTTGAAGAAGTTCATCTGTGGTGAACCGATAAATCCTGCAACGAAGAGGTTCTGTGGCTGTGCATAAAGAGCAGCTGGTGTGTCAACCTGCTGAATAACACCGTCTTTCATAACAACGATTCTTGTACCCATTGTAAGAGCTTCTGTCTGGTCATGAGTAACGTAGATAACAGTTGTCTGGAGTTTCTGATGGAGTTTTGTGATTTCAGCTCTCATCTGTACACGGAGCTTAGCATCAAGGTTTGATAAAGGTTCGTCCATAAGGAATACTTTTGGTTCACGAACAATAGCACGACCAAGAGCAACACGCTGTCTCTGACCGCCTGAAAGAGCAGCTGGTTTTCTGTCAAGAAGGTGTTCGATATCGAGAATCTTAGCAGCTTCTCTAACCTTCTGGTCAATAATATCTTTTGGAATTTTTCTTAATTTAAGACCAAAAGCCATATTTTTGTAAACTGTCATATGTGGATAGAGAGCATAGTTCTGGAAAACCATTGCGATATCTCTGTCCTTTGGTTCTACATCGTTAACTAATCTGTCACCGATATAAAGCTCACCTTTTGAAATTTCTTCAAGACCTGCAATCATACGAAGAGTTGTAGACTTACCACAACCGGAAGGACCTACCATGATAATAAACTCTTTATCTTCAATGTCAAGATTGAAATCGCTAACTGCAGTAACATTGCCGTCATAAATTTTATAAATGTTTTTAAGTGTTAAACCTGCCATTTGTAAATTCATCCTTTCTTGTTTTATGTTACCTTAGAAAAGTATAGCACAAAAAAAAGTAAATGTAAACAAAATACGCCCACAAAAAATATAAATTTTTTTGTGCAATTTGCATAATTGCAGAATTTATAACAATATTTTAAAGCTGTTAAGTGCTAAAGTAAAACAATTTTCATCGCATTTGCCAAGGTTATGTTCAAGGCTTAAACATCCTGCATATCCGTCTTTTTCAAGTTCATCAAGGATGTATTTAATGTTACCGCTTCCTGCTCCTGCAGGAACGATTGTTTCGTCATCTCTAGAATCCTTAATACGCATATAAGCAATATATTCTCTAAGCATATTAAAGGCTTTTATAGTGTCCTCACCGCACAACACATAATTTGCAGGATTAAAAACTGCCTTTAAATTATCTGAATTAACTGCCTCAAAAATCTCAAGGCATCTTTCGGCAGTATCGCCGTATATACTCTTTTTATTTTCGTGAAGAAGAATTATGTCCTCTTTTTCTGCATAGTCTGCCATTTTCTTTAGTGCTGAGATAACTGCATCTTTTGAATTATAAGCATTATAAAAGCTGAAAATTCTTATAAATTTGCAATCAAGAATTTTTGAAATTTCGACAATGTGTTTAAAAAGCTCAAAATCTCTTTGAGCATCTTTAATATCAACCATACCGATTGGTGAGCCGATTGAAGAGGCTTTAATTTTTGCTCTGTCCATTTTTTCTTTGAGTTTTTTTGCTTCATCAAGAGTTAAAAGGGAAATATTTTTTCCATCTATTCCTCTTGGCTCGAAGTATTTAATATCAAGCTTGTTCAAAACTTCAAACTGAATATCAATATTTTCATCTATTTCATCTGAAAATCCTGAAATATACATACTATCAACTCCTGTAGCTTATTTTAATATAAATATTATTAAACTTCAACTGTTTTTTATTTTTACAAACTATTGCCTCTTACTTTAAAAAATGATATAATATAAAATTAGAAATTAGGAATTAGGAATGAGAAATTAAATGAAGACCTTTTTACCGATTTGCAAATCGGATATGGAAAAAAGAGGAATAAACCAGCTTGACTTTATTTTAGTCAGTGCAGATGCTTATGTTGACCATTCTTCCTTCGGCCACGCAATTATTGCAAGAACTTTAGAGGCAGAGGGGTTTAGTGTGGGCATTATTGCCCAACCTGACTGGCACAGCTGTGAGGATTTTAAAAAGCTCGGCAGACCAAGACTTGGTGCACTTGTTGCAACAGGAAACATAGATTCAATGGTGTGCCACTACACCGCATCAAAAAAGAAAAGAAATGATGATAACTATTCACCCGGCGGAAAAAGCGGATACCGTCCTGACAGACCTGCAATAGTTTATACAAACAGAATAAAGGAAGCCTTTGAAGGCATTGATGTTATAATAGGCGGTATTGAGGCATCTTTAAGACGATTTGCCCACTATGATTACTGGGACGATAAGGTTAGAAACTCAATTGCAATAGATTCAGGTGCAGATCTTGTTATCTACGGTATGGGCGAAAAGCAGATAGTTGAAATAGCACATAAGCTTAACGAAGGCTTTAAAGCATCAGAAATTACCTTTGTTGACGGTACCTGCTATGTTGCAAAAGAGCCACCAAGTGATGCAGTTATAATTCCATCTTACGAGGAAGTTAAAAGAGATAAAAAGAAATATGCTGAGGCTTTTATGATGCAGTCGGACAACCAGAACGCATTTTCAGGAAAAATTCTTGCACAAAAGCATCACGACAGATATGTTATAGTAAATAAACCAATGGCACCTCTTACGAGAAAAGAGCTTGACAGAACTTATTCTCTGCCATTTATGGGAAATTATCACCCAATCTATGAAAAAGACGGCGGAATACCTGCAATTCAGGAAGTGAAATTCAGTTTAACATCTTCAAGAGGATGTTTTGGAAACTGTAATTTCTGTGCCTTAGCTTTTCATCAGGGTGCAGTTGTTACCTCAAGAAGTCAGCAATCCATCATAAAAGAAGCGGAAAAAATGGTGTGGGACCCTGATTTTAAAGGATATATTCACGATGTTGGCGGACCTACTGCCAATTTCAGAAAAGCTTCCTGTAAAAAGGCAGAAGAAAAAGGAACCTGTGCAAGAAAGAGATGTCTTTTCCCTACTGCATGTCAGAATCTTGAAATAGACCATAAGGAATATGGTGAGCTTTTAAGAAAGCTTTCACAGATTCCAAAGGTTAAAAAGGTTTTTGTCCGTTCAGGCATAAGATATGACTATTTGATTTATGATAAAGACACATCTTTTATGAAACAGCTTATAAAAGACCATGTCAGCGGTCAGCTGAAGGTTGCACCTGAGCACGTTTCGGACAATGTTCTTTATTATATGGGCAAACCATCACGAAAAGTATATGACAAATTCTGCAAAAAGTATTTCGATATAAATAAAGAGCTTGGAAAAGAACAGTATGTTGTTCCATACTTAATGTCAAGCCATCCAGGAAGTGGATTAAATGAAGCAATAGAATTAGCTGAATATTTAAGAGATACAAAGTATCAACCAGAGCAGGTTCAAGACTTTTATCCAACACCAGGAACATTATCAACAGCTATGTTCTATACAGGAATTAATCCAATAACAGGAGAAGAGGTTTATATTCCAAAGAGAAGAGAAGAAAAGGCTATGCAAAGAGCACTTCTTCAATTTAAAAATCCAAAGAACTATAACTTAGTTCATGATGCTTTAGTTAAGGCTGGAAGAGAAGTGTTAATTGGAAATGGACCTAAGTGTTTAATTAAATCTAAGGCTGATAGATATATGGCTAAGATTAAAAAGGAAGAGGCTATAGCAAGAGGAAATTCTAAATCA
>JAZSLZ010000133.1:0-3717 GCA_045535635.1 Clostridia bacterium | reverse complement strand
CCTTCTAAGCCGTGGGTCGGGGGTTCGAATCCCTTCGGGCGCACCATGTGTGGTGGCTATAGTTCAGTTGGTTAGAGCGCCAGATTGTGGCTCTGGAGGTCGTGGGTTCGAATCCCACTAGCCACCCTCTTTTTTATTACTTTAATTTGGCTACGATGGGGTGTGGCCAAGTCGGTTAAGGCACAGGACTTTGACTCCTGTATTCGCAGGTTCGAGTCCTGCCACCCCAGCCAGTATGATTCATTAGCTCAGTCGGTAGAGCACCTGACTTTTAATCAGGGTGTCCCGCGTTCGAGTCGCGGATGGATCACCAATTTACGGCGACATAGCCAAGTGGTAAGGCAGTGGACTGCAACTCCTTGATCCCCAGTTCGAATCTGGGTGTCGCCTCCATAAAAATTGAATGCCGAAGTGGCGGAACTGGCAGACGCACAGGACTTAAAATCCTGCGAGGGTTAAACTTCGTACCGGTTCGATTCCGGTCTTCGGCACCAAAAAGCACTTGCTATATGCAAGTGCTTTTTAAGTTATATTTGAATAATTTTTGATGGCTTTTCTTTTGGAGCAACAGTTACTTCTGCTTCCTGACCTAAAAGAGCTAATGCGCTTTTTGAGGTGGAAAGTGCAAGTTCTTCTGTGTTATTATCCTTGCTTAAATGTCCAAGCATAAATTTTTTTGTGCCTTGCGATGCCAGTTTGCATATAAATTGAGAACACATTTTGTTTGAAAGATGCCCTGCCTCTGAAGAAATTCTTTTCTTTAAGTGATAGGGATAACTGCCATACATAAGCATTTCAGGATCGTGATTTGATTCTATAAACGCAAAATCACAATTTTTTGTACCCTCTAAAACAACATCTGTTACAATACCAAGGTCTGTTGCAACACAAAGACTTTTGTCAAGAGCAGACACTTTATATCCAACAGACGGAACATCATGGCTTGTTCTGAAGCTTGTTATTTCCATATCTCCTGCTTTAAGTTTTTCAGGGATAATGTGAAGATTGTCTATGTATGGATATTTATAAGCGATATAAGCAACAGTTTCTTTAAGACTGTATATAGGTGCTTTTATTTTTTTAAACAAAACACCAAGTCCTGATGTATGGTCTGTATGCTCGTGAGTAACCAAAACAGCGTCAATATCATATATATTGACGCCAATTAAATTTAATAAATTATTCGTTTTTGTAAAGCTCAGTCCGCAGTCGATAAGTATTTTTGCCTTTCCGTCTGTTATGAAAAGACAGTTACCGTCGCTGCTGCTTGAAAGTGAACAAAAATTTAACATTAGTTTGCCTTTTGGTGAGTTGATGGATTTTTGTCTTCTATTCTTACAATATCAGCACCAAGTGCAGTAAGCTTAGCTTCTAAATCCTCATAACCTCTGTCGATATATTTTAATTCTGTAACTTCTGTTGTACCGTTTGCCATAAGACCTGCCATAACCATAGCAGCACCTGCTCTTAAATCGTGAGACTGAACAGGACAACCTGAAAGTACGTCAATGCCTTCAATAACTGCAACAGATTTTTCAACAGTAATGTTTGCACCCATTCTTCTTAATTCGTCAACGTATTTGAATCTACTTTCCCATACTGCTTCTGTAACAATGCTTGTTCCTTCTGAAACAGAAAGAAGCGTTGTTATAAGAGGTTGAAGGTCTGTAGGAAAACCTGGATATGGAAGAGTTTTCACCCTTGCATTTGAAAGTCTGCCGTTTGAAATTACCTGAATACTGTCATCAAATTCGTTTACAGTTGCGCCAATTTCTTTGAGCTTGGCAGTTATAGATTCAAGATGTTTAGGAATAACATCCTTAACCAGAACATTTCCGCCTGTACCAGCAGCCATAAGCATATATGTACCTGCTTCAACATAGTCAGGTGTAACAGAATATGTTCCGCCTTTTAATTCGTTTACGCCTTTAATTTTGATTATATCTGTACCTGCACCTTTAATATTTGCACCCATGGAATTAAGGAAATTAGCAACATCAACAATATGAGGCTCTTTTGCTGCGTTTTCTATTATGGTAATTCCCTGTGCTTTAACTGCCGCAAGCATAACATTGATTGTAGCTCCAACAGAAACAATATCAAAAAATACATGACCGCCTACCAGTTCGTCTGCAGTAAGTTCATAATATCCGTTATCTTCATCAATTTTTGCACCAAGCGCTTTAAAGCCTTTTAAATGCTGATCAACAGGTCTTGGACCTAAATTACAACCGCCTGGCATTGAAACCATAGCGTGATTGAATCTTCCCAGCAATGCACCCATAAGATAATAAGAAGCTCTCATTTTGCTAACCATATTGTGGTCGGCTTTGCAGGTGTTGATATATGTGCTGTCAATTTCAAGTGTGTGCTTGTTTATAAGTCTTACTTTAGCACCAAGCTGAGTAAGAATTTCAGTAAGTACAGAAACATCGTCAATACAAGGGACGTTTTCAAGTACGCATTTCCCCTCTATAAGGAGAGCTGCAGGAATAATTGCAACAACTGCATTTTTTGCACCGCTTATACTAACGCTGCCGCTTAAAGGTTTACCGCCTTTTATAATTAATTTTTCCATTGTTATTCCCCGTCAGATTATTTTGCTGCCGCAAACATTGCAGTATGCGGAATTTTTAGAAATATTAGCTCCGCAATCAGGACACTTCTTTGTGTTTTTAAGTTCAGAAAGCTTGATTTTGAGCTCAACTATTTCATTACTGAGTTTACTGGTTGCAAGAACCTTGTCTGCAACACCGAGTTTTTCGATAAGTTCATCATCATCTGAGTTGGCGACGATTTTACCTATTTCAGCATACATGTCTTTTAGAAGATCTTTTTTTTCAAGAAGGTCAATTGAAACCTTTGAAGATTCAACAACCTTGTTTGTACCTTTTGCAATGCCAAGAGCCACCTTTGAAACGGCTTCAGACACATTATCTAGTATTGCCATAAATACACTCCTCCCATATATACATAATTATTATATCATAGAATAAAATAATTATCAACACTTTTTTATTTGCTTTGGAATATGATGGAAAATGTCCAAAAACTATCCAATTTGTCACATTTTAAGTATATTTTGTATAAATATTTAGACAAATTGCACAAAAATGTTAAAGTGATGTTGACAAGATGTATAATTTTTGATAAATTAAGGTATGGCAAATATAATTATGCCTAAAAACTGCAAAAAGGCAGGGAGGAAATAAGGATGAATATCACAGATATCAGAGTGAGAAAAATTACAGCGGAAGGCAGAATGAAAGCAGTTGTATCAGTTACATTTGATGATGCGTTTGTTGTTCACGACATTAAAGTTATCGAAGGACAGGACAAACTTTTCATAGCTATGCCAAGCAGAAAGACAATGGATGGTGAATTTAAAGATATTGCACACCCAATCAATGTTGAAATGCGTGAAGCTCTTCAGACTGCGGTTCTTGCTAAATATGAAGAATCTTTAGCAGAAGAAGTAGCAGAATAAAAAATAATAGAGAAAGAAAACCTCAACAGGGGTTTCTTTTTTTAATTCACAATTCATAATTCACAATGCACAATAAACGTAAAAATCGCTTCGGCGATTTTTTCTTTAATATATGGTGTTTGTTGTTCCAAATCGCAGGGCAGGGATTGTTCCTGTTGAAAAGGCGGGCGAGTACAGAGACATCGCCCTGCTACGAAACGATATTCTCGCTATGCTCGAGAGATATTAAA
>JAZSLZ010000103.1:0-4537 GCA_045535635.1 Clostridia bacterium | reverse complement strand
TGTCTTCCTAAGACCGCTTGGCCTCCGACTTGTTTTTTCATCGCCGATAGCATTTTTAATTAAATCTGTAAGTGATGAAATAGCATTGATATATGCAGTTCCACCACCAGGAACAATACCTTCTTCAACTGCAGCTCTTGTAGCAGCGAGTGCGTCTTCAATTCTTAATTTCTTTTCCTTCATTTCAGTTTCTGTTGCCGCACCAACCTTAAGTACTGCAACACCACCTGACATTTTTGCAAGTCTTTCCTGAAGCTTTTCTCTGTCAAAATCAGAGGTTGTTGTCTCTATTGCAGTTTTAATCTGTGCAACTCTTGCTTTGATAGCTTCTTTATCACCCATACCGTCAACAATAATTGTGTTTTCCTTCTGGATAACAACCTGTCTTGCACGACCAAGCTGGAAAATCTGTGCTTCCTTAAGGTCAAGACCAAGCTCTTCAGAAATAACTTCACCACCTGTTAAGATAGCAATATCTCTGAGCATTTCTTTTCTTCTTTCGCCAAAGCCAGGAGCTTTAACTGCAACACATGTAAATGTTCCTCTTAATTTGTTAACAACAAGTGTAGCTAAAGCTTCGCCTTCAATATCTTCAGAAATAATTACAAGCTTTCTTCCCTGCTGAACAATCTGCTCAAGTACAGGAAGAATTTCCTGAATGTTTGAAATCTTTTTATCTGTGATTAAAATGTAAGCATCGTCAATAACTGCTTCCATTTTATCTGTATCTGTTACCATATAAGGTGAAATGTAGCCTCTGTCAAACTGCATACCTTCAACAACTTCAACCATTGTTTCTGCAGTTTTTGATTCTTCAACAGTAATAACACCGTCATTTGTAACTTTTTCCATAGCATCTGCAATTAACTGACCGATTGTTTCGTCTGCTGATGAAACAGATGCAACTCTTGCGATATCTTCTTTACCTTCAACTTTTTTACTGTTTGCAATAATTGTTTCAACAACTTTATCTACTGCTTTTTGCATACCTCTTCTTAAAATCATTGGGTTTGCACCTGCAGCAACATTCTTAAGACCTTCTCTTACGATAGCCTGTGCAAGAAGTGTAGCAGTTGTTGTACCATCACCTGCAACATCGTTTGTTTTTGTTGAAACTTCTTTAACAAGCTGTGCACCCATATTTTCAAATGGATCTTCAAGCTCTATTTCTTTAGCAATAGTAACACCGTCATTTGTGATTAATGGTGCACCGAATTTTTTGTCAAGAACAACATTTCTGCCTTTTGGGCCAAGTGTTACTTTAACAGTATCTGCTAATTTATTTACGCCTCTTTCAAGGCTTTTTCTGGCTTCTTCGCCAAATAAAATATTTTTTGCCATAACTTATAAATTTCCTTTCTGCTAAAATTAAAGTACGATTGCTAAAATATCACTCTGTTTTAAGATTGTGTATTCTTCGCCATCAAATTTTACTTCTGTACCTGCATATTTACTTGTGATTACCTTATCTCCTACTTTAACTTCCATAACCACTTCTTTACCTTCAACTACTCCGCCAGGACCAACTGCAACTACTTCTGCAATCTGTGGTTTTTCTTTAGCAGAACCTGTAAGAATAATACCACTTGCGGTTTTTTCCTCAGCCTCTACCATCTTTATAACAACTCTGTCTGCTAATGGTTTAATATTCATTTAGCAACTCCTCCTTTATAATTTTACAAATTAGCACTCAAGTTCTCTGAGTGCTAACAAAGTATATTTTACCATCTTTGACCAAAAAGTCAAGTCTTTTCACAAATTTTTTATTCTTTATACTCAATTCCCATATAATCATAAGCAAGTTTTGTTGCGACTCTTCCTCTTGCAGTTCTGCTTATAAATCCCATCTGCAGAAGATATGGCTCACAAACATCCTCGATTGTGTGTCCTTCCTCTCCTATTGATGCCGCAATGGTTTCAAGACCAACAGGACCACCTGCAAAGTGTTTTATGATTGTATTAAGAATTTTTCTGTCTATATTATCAAGACCAAGCTTATCAACTTCCATCATATCAAGAGCCGCATCTGCGATTTCTTTTGTTATAACTCCGTTTGACTTAATCTGTGCATAGTCTCTCACTCTTTTTAAAAGTCTGTTTGCAATTCTTGGTGTTCCTCTTGAACGAACTGCAATTTCTCTTGCACCACTTTCTTCAATAACAACATCAAGAATAGATGCAGACCTTTTTATAATGCTTGTTAATTCTTCTTCTGTGTACATTTCAAGTCTGCTTATAAAACCAAATCTGTCACGAAGCGGTGATGAAAGCATACCTGCTCTTGTGGTTGCACCAATTAATGTGAACTTTGGAAGTGCAACACGGACTGTTTTTGCAGAAACACCTTTTCCATACACAATATCAATTACAAAATCTTCCATGGCAGGATAAAGAATTTCTTCAACACTTCTGTTAAGTCTATGAATTTCGTCTATAAATAAGACGTCATTTTCAGTTAAATTTGAAATAATTGCCGCAAGGTCACCAGGTCTTTCAATTGCAGGACCTGATGTTATTCTTATGTTAACACCCATTTCATTAGAAATAATACCTGCAAGAGTGGTTTTGCCAAGACCAGGAGGTCCATAAAGAAGGATATGGTCAAGAGCCTCTCCTCTCATCTTTGCGGCTTCTATGAAGATTTTTAAGTTTTCTTTAGCTTTTTCCTGTCCAACATATTCATCAAGGGACCTTGGTCTTAAAGAAACCTCAATATCTTCATCATCTGTTGTATATGTAGATGTTATAATTCTATCTTCCATATTTTACCTCTTCATTAGATTTTTTAACGCTGTGCCGATTATATCTTCAACACTACCTGTAAGTCCTGCAACGGCTTTTTTCGCTTCAGACTGTGAATATCCAAGTACCATCAAAGCATCAACCGCATCATCATTAACCTCAAGTGACTGTGCAGCTGCATTTTCAGGAATAGCAAAATCACCGTCTTTGTTAATTTTATCCTTTAATTCCAAAATTATACGAGCTGCAAGTTTAGGTCCTACCCCCTGTGCTTTTGTAATTGTTTTTGCATCTCCTGTTGCAACGGCAACAACAAAGCTTTCAGGGTTAACTGATGAAAGTATTGTTGCACCCACTTTAGGTCCAACGCCTGAAACAGAAATCAAAAGTTCAAAAACAGAAAGCTCTTCTCTTGAATAAAAGCCATAAAGCTCCATTATATCCTCTTTAACATTTAAATATGTGTAAAGAGTAACTGTTTCGCCAAGGTCAGGAAGCTTTCCGATTGTGTTTGTGGTAGTGCTTATTTTATAGCCTACTCCCCCTGCCTCCAAAACAACAACGGGGTAGTTTTTGTATGTAAGTATTCCTTTTATATATGCGTACATAATTAAACCAATCCTAACTGATTTGATAGTGCCGATGAATTTGCATGGCAAATGGCAACCGCCAATGCATCTGCAGTATCATCGGGCTTTGGCACCTCTTTAAGCTTTAAAAACATTTTAACCATCTGCTGAACCTGATTTTTATCGGCTCTGCCATAGCCCACAACCGCCTGTTTAATCTGAAGGGGTGTGTATTCTGCAATCTTTAAATTTTTGTTTGCGGCAGCAAGTATTATAACTCCTCTTGCGTGACCAACTGCAATTGCAGTCTTAACATTTGAGTTAAAAAACAATTCTTCAACCGCAACAACATCAGGCTTAAAGGTTTCTATAAGCGTTGTTAAAGAATCATATATAAGCTTAAGCCTTTTAGATAAGGGTATATTTGCCTCTGTGGTAATTTTACCGTAATCTACAACAGACATTTTACCGCCCTCGTACTTAATTACGCCATAACCAACAATTGCATAACCCGGATCTATACCAAGTATTATCATACTTATCTCCTACGAAAAAACCTGCAAGAAACTTTCTTGCAGGCTTCTGTTTTATAAATTACGTTTGTCTTCCTTAACTTTCATTAAAGCATCTGTTAATGAAGCTTCAAGACCACTCATTGTCTTAACAACATATTCTTTAGTTGCCATTCTCATATTTCTTGCATCGTTCTGAGCAGCTTCCATAATTCTCATAGCTTCTTCCTGAGCCTGTTTTGTAATTTCGTGTTCTGAAACCATAACATTAACTTTATCAGTTGCGTTTTTAATAATGTTGTCTGCTTCTTTCTGAGCCTCTGCCATAATTCTCTGTCTGTCTTCAATTAAAAACTTTGCCTGTTTAAGCTCATCAGGAAACTTTAATCTAATTTCCTGAATTGTTTCTAAAAGTTCTTCTTTGTCCACAAAGCCTTTAGATGTGAAAGGAATTTTGAAAGAATTATCAATTGTTTCTTCTACCATACCAATGAGATCTAAAATATCCATTGTGTTTCCTCCTTATTTTAACTTATTTTTAATTCGTTCAATCAAGCTGTCCGGCACAAGACCAGTTAAATCTCCGCCAAGACGACCAACCTCTTTAACAATGCTTGAGCTTAAGTATGAATACTCTTTGTTACACATCATAAACAAAGTTTCAAGCTCCGGCTCAATTTTTTTATTCATAAGCGCCATCTGGAATTCATATTC
>JAZSLZ010000094.1:0-5756 GCA_045535635.1 Clostridia bacterium | reverse complement strand
AGGAAAAGAAAAAATACACTTTGATGAAGTTGAGATATTAATGGAGCTTAAGGAGAAATATAATGCTAAAAATTAAAATTTCTGAGGTAGCCGAGGTAACTGGCGGTAAAATATTAAGCGGAAATCCTGAAGACAGCTTTGATTGTGTTGGAAAAGATTCCAGAGCAGTTAAGCAGGGAATGTTTTATATTGCTATAAAGGGCGAGAATTTTGACGGAAACAAATATGCGCAAAGTGCTATGGAAAACGGAGCTATGGGATGTCTTGTGTCAGAACCCGTTGAAAGTGAAAAAGCAGTTGTGCTTGTTGATGATACAATAAAGGCTCTTGGTAAGCTTTCAAAATATTACAGAGATAAATTTGATATTCCTTATGTGGGAATTACGGGTAGTGTAGGCAAAACAACAACAAAGGATATGATTGCCTGTGCACTTTCTGCAAAATTCAATGTTATGAAAACACAGGGGAACTTTAATAATCACATAGGACTTCCGCTTACACTTTTAAGTCTTGACACTTTTCACGAAATAGGTGTAACAGAAATGGGGATGTCAGGGTTCGGAGAAATAGACTATTTGGCATCAATTGTTGAACCTGAAACAGCTGTATATACAAACATAGGGGTTTCTCACATTGAAAATCTCGGTTCAAGAGAAAATATACTAAGGGCAAAATGTGAAATGCTTGACCATATTAAAGGCGATGGCTTTGTGGTGCTTTGCGGTGATGATGATTTACTGGCGAAAATGGCAGACGATTTAAAAATATCGCACGTTACATACGGAATTGAAAACAAACAGTGTGATTACTATGCATATAACATAATGCAGAGTGGAGAAACGGCAACAAAATTTTGCATACATTCTCCAAAAGGAGAGTTTGAAGGCACTATTCCTGTGCTTGGAGACCATAATGTTAATAATGCACTTGCGGCATTTATAGTTGCAGTACACTATGGGGTAAAGGAGCAGGATGCATTAAATGCACTTTCGCTTTTTGAACCTGGTGCAATGAGACAGAATATTATAAAGACTAACGGTATTACTGTTATAAACGACTGCTACAATTCAAGCCCATCATCAATGCAGGCAGGACTTAAAACATTAAGACAAATATCCGGAAGAAGAAAAATTGCTGTTTTAGGTGATATGCTTGAAATAGGTGATCTTTCCATACAACTTCATAAGGATGTTGGTGCGTATGTTGTTGAAAATAAAACGGATTTTCTCATTGCAATAGGGAAAGACAGCAAATTTATAATTGACGGAGCCTGTGAAAAAGGCTTTGATAAATCTAAAACAAAATACTTTGCTTCAAAAAGTGAAGCTAAAGACTATCTTGATAAGTTTATACAAAAAGAGGATGCAATATTGGTGAAAGCATCAAGAAGTATGGAATTTGAAGAGATAGTTGATCATATTATAGGGTTTTAATACAAAGGAGCAGCTTTTATGGATAAAAATATGTTTATATGCTTTGCGGTGGCGTTTATAACAAGTCTTGTAATTACTTATGGCCTTATACCGGTTTTAAGATTTCTGAAATTCGGTCAGACTATAAGAGACGAAGGTCCGCAGTGGCACAATAAAAAAAGCGGTACACCAACAATGGGTGGAATAGGCTTTTTAATTGTAACTGTTGTTCTTACTCTTATTCACACAACAAACCCTGCAGTTAAATTTGGTTGTATTTTTGCAGGACTTTATGGTGTGATTGGTTTTATGGATGACGGTATTAAAATTATCCTTAAAAGAAATTTAGGACTTACAGAAAAACAAAAGCTTATACTGCAGGTGCTTGTATCGGTTGTTTTCCTTGTTGTAGGAGTGAATAAAGGATATATTGAAACAACCATATCTATTCCATTTACATCAATTGTGTGGGACTTGAAATGGTTTTATGTAATATTTATGGCGATTTATATGATTGCATACACAAATGCAGTTAATCTGACTGACGGTCTTGACGGACTTGCAACAAGTGTAACTACAGTAGTGGGTATATTCTTCATTTTCAGCAGTATAGTGCTTGATAGTGAGGTTTCGTTTTTTGCAGTCTCACTTACAGGTGCACTTATAGGCTTTTTAGTATTTAATTTTTATCCTGCAAAGGTGTTTATGGGGGATACAGGCTCACTGTTCCTTGGCGGTGCAGTTGCTGTTATGGCTATTCTTCTTAAAATTGAACTTATTTTAATTCTTGCAGGAATTATATATGTAATAGAAGCGTTATCTGTTGTAATACAGGTTGCTTATTTCAAAAAAACAGGTGGTAAGAGAATATTTTTAATGGCACCTATTCATCATCATTTTGAAATGAAGAAAATGAGTGAAATAGGTATAGTAAGTATGTTTACGGGTATAACATTTGTAGCGTGTATCCTTGCAGCGTTTTCCATAATATAACGGAGGTAAAGCCTTGAAAAAGCAAAAAGAAAAGAAAAAATTAAATATTAATTTCTTCAAAGGCATTGAAAAAGCGGATACAACGCTTTTTAATGTTATACTTGTTATGCTCTGTTTCGGGCTTGTGATGTGTTTTTCTGCTTCTGCCCCTTCTGCAGAGGTTTATCATAATGACAGTTACTATTTTCTTAAAAAACAGATTTTAATGGCAATAGCAGGACTGTTTATTATGATTTTTACAACAAATATGAATTTTGACATAATCAAAAAAAATACCGGAGCAATTTATATTGCTTCTGTTGTAATGCTTATGGTTGTTTTTGCAATGCCGTCCGTTAACGGTGCAAGAAGATGGATTATGCTTGGACCTGTTAGTTTTCAACCATCAGAGGTTGCTAAAATAGCAGTTATTTTGTTGATGGCCAAGAAGCTTGAAAATAAAGACTGGGAAAAATCAAAATTCTTTGAAGATTTCATCAAATGTACAATTCCTGCTCTTTTTATTTGTGGTTTACTTGCTGTACAACCGCATTTTAGCTGTATTATTCTTATTGCCATCATAACCGCAGGAATGATGTTCTTTGCAGGTGCGAAAATAAAGCACTTCTTTGTTTGTCTTATATGTGCAATACCTGTTGTTGGATGGTATATTTTCGGTAGTGGAGATGCTGCATACAGAGCAAACAGAATTGAAGCTTACCTTCATCCGCTTGAGCATATTCAGGATGGTGCGTATCAAACAATTCAGGCACTGTATGCAATAGGTTCAGGAGGATTCTTCGGCCTTGGTCTTGGAGAAAGCAGACAGAAATTTTTATACTTACCTGAACCTCAGAATGACTTTATCTTTGCGGTAATATGTGAAGAATTAGGCTTTATCGGAGCAATTTTTTTAATAGGACTCTTTTGCATTATGCTCTGGAGATGTATTGTTATAGCTATAAATGTACAGGACAGATATAAAAGTCTGGTAGTGCTTGGTGTAACAACACTTATGGCGGCACAGTTTGTTATAAATATCTGCGTTGTAACAAATATTTTCCCTGTTACAGGTATGCCACTGCCATTCTTCAGTGCAGGTGGAACTTCGCTCCTGTTTGTTATGTTTGCAATGGGAATTGTGCTTAATATTTCAAAAGATTTGAAAAAGAAGTAACTAAAACATAAAAAGCCACATATTGTAAAATATGGAGGTGCAGTTATGGACTGCTATGTTATAGAGGGAGGAGTACCTCTCAACGGAGAAATCAGTTTGCAGGGTTCTAAAAATTCTGCTTTGCCGATACTTGCGGCAAGTTTACTTAATAAGGGTATATGTGAGCTTGAAAATTGTCCTGATATTAAAGATACAGACATTTCAATAGAAATACTCAGATCGCTGGGATGCAAGGTTTTAAAAGAGAAAAATAAGGTTATCATAGATTCAACAGGTTGTAAAAAGTATATAATAAAAGATAGCTTAATGAATAAAATGCGTTCATCTATAGTATTCCTTGGAAGTCTTCTTGCAACCAGCCGACAGGCGGTAGTAAGTTATCCCGGAGGATGTTGCCTTGGGGAAAGACCTATAGATATACATATAAAAGCTCTTAAAGATATGGGCGGTGCAATTTATGAGATATACGGAAGCTTGTATTGCCTTTTTGATAAAGCTGAGGCAAAGGAGATAACCTTAAAATATCCAAGCGTAGGAGCAACAGAAAATGCGGTTATTGCCTCGGTGTTTAACAAAGGGAGAACGGTTATAAATAATGCTGCAAAGGAGCCTGAGATAATTCATCTTCAGGAATTTCTGAACACAATGGGTGCCAATGTAAAAGGTGCAGGTACCGATAAAATAGTTGTGTGCGGTGTGAGTAAGTTAAAGGAAAAGGTAAAATATAAAATTCCATCAGACCGTATTGCCCTTGTTACATATTTAACAGCTGCAATAGTAACAGGTGGGAAAATCAGAGTAAATAATGTGACAGAAAACTATGCTGAAAACGAGCTTGATATTTTCCGAAAAATGGGAAGTAAAGTTGAATGCGGTAAAGATTTCATAGAAGTAGATGCAGGTGCAAAGCTATCTTCTTTTGGCAAAATCAGGACTATGCCATATCCTGGGTTTCCTACAGACAGTCAACCTTTTATGTGTCTTGCAGGTGCAATGACAGAAGGGGAAAGTGTTATAGAAGAAACGGTATTTGACAATAGATTTGAGTACGCCAGAGAACTGCAGAAGTTTAACTGCAATATTAAAATAGAAAACAATAAGCTTACTGTCAGTGAAAGTAAATTAAAAAATGCTGATTGTTATGCCTGTGATTTAAGAGGCGGAGCAACACTTTGCCTTGCGGCACTTTGCTGTAGTGGGATAAGTCGGGTATATGATGCAGGACATATAGACAGAGGCTATGAAAATTTTGAGGAAAACATAAGAAGTCTTGGAGGAAAGATAAAGAGAGTATATGAAGAAGAAAAGAGTGTTGAAAGAATCGGATGAGAAAATCATAATAATGCGAAATAAAAGTATAAAACGCAAAAAACAAAGGAGAATAACTTTTGTTGCTTTTTTGCTTGTGATTGCGGCTATACTTGCGTTACTTCTTACACCGATTTTTAATATTAAATATATAGATGTTTCGGGGCATAATAAGGTTTCCCAAAAAACAATTGTTGAGACATCAGGTATAAGCTATGGAGAGAATATATTTAAGCTTAATATAAAAAAAATGAAAGTTAAGCTCAATAAACTGCCATATATAGAAGATGTTAAGATAATAAGAAAAATTCCTGATGTGGTTGTGTTTGAAATAATTGAACGAAAACCAATAGTAGCAGTTGCAGTTGGAGATAGCTTTGCATATATGGACGAAAATGGAAGATTTTTAGAAATTGTAAAGCAAAATAACTTGCCAGTTCTGGAAGGGGTAAAAACAAAGATAGAGTTGGGAACTTTTCTTGGTGATGCATATCCTGCGTTGTATGAAAATTTCAAAAGCAAATATGCTCTTTTAAAAGAAAATGGATTGGGAGAAAGAGTGTCTCATTATAAGACAGATGCTAAAGAAAATGTAAGTTTTGTAATAGATGGCACAAAAACAATAGTACTTGGAGAGGAAACAAATTCAGAGTATAAATTCAAAATGCTTGAAAAGGTTATAGCAGAACTTCCACCAACACAAAAAGGAATAATCGATTTGTCTGTTGAGGGAAAAGCTCTGTTTACTCCGACTGAATAACTATATCCCTGTAAAGTTGATGACTTTACAGGGATTGTTGTTGTATAACGAAAACCACCAGCTAAGCTGGTGGTTCGAAAAAGGCTTTTGCCGTTGAACAAAAAAGACCTCCTATGTTACAATAAAA
>JAZSLZ010000005.1:0-6860 GCA_045535635.1 Clostridia bacterium | reverse complement strand
GATGAAATTTCAATTGTTACTGAAGTTATTGGCGGAGTAAGTGCGGCTTATGAATTCACTAAAAAATGTCTTTCCTGCGGAAAAAGTGTAGTAACTTCAAATAAAGAATTAGTTGCAACGCATGGCACAGAGCTTATAGAACTTGCAATTAAAAATAATGTTCATTATATGTTTGAAGCAAGTGTGGGCGGCGGAATACCACTTTTAAGACAGATTAATGATATTACATATTATTCTGAAATTGATAAAGTTATGGGTATTCTTAACGGCACAACTAATTATATTTTAACTAAAATGTTTGCTGATGGTCAGAGCTTTGAAACTGCGCTTAAAGGTGCACAGGACAATGGATATGCAGAAAGTGATCCAAGTGCTGATATTGAAGGACACGATGCTGCAAGAAAAATTGCAATTATTATGTCACTTATTACTAAAAAAGCATACAATCCTGAACTTGTACATACAGAAGGTATTACTAAAATCACAACTGAAGATGTTCGATATGCGGAAAGTCTTGGTTGTTCAATTAAACTTATTGGCTATGGTATTAATCAGAAGAATAACACCTACGCTAGAGTTTCTCCGCTTATGCTTGAAAACGATATGCCACTTGCAGGTATTGATGATGTTTTTAACGGTGCTATGACACACGATAATATGACAGATAATTTACTGTTTTACGGTAGAGGGGCGGGAATGCTTCCTACTGCTACAGCAGTTGTTGCAGATGTGTTGGACATCATTAAAAACATAGATAAAAAACAGAAATTTATCTGGACTGGTGAAGCAAATGAAAATATTGTTGATTTTAATGAAACAAAGTCCGCTTTTTTTGTTCGTACAAACGGAGCTGCAGATGCTGTTAACAATATTTTTGGTAAAGTTAAATTTGCAGATAAAATTATTGAAAATGAAACTGCGTTCATTACAGACGAAATGTCAGAAAAAGCTTTTAATGAATTAATGAAATCTGCAGAACAAAAGGGTATTAAGATAATATCATATATTAGAAAGTATAATTAACATTGGAGGTATAATATATATGGGTTTGATAGTACAGAAATTTGGCGGAAGCTCAGTAGCAAACGCTGAAAAAGTTTTTAATGTTGCCTCAAGAGTTATTGACGCTTATAACGAAGGCAACAAGGTTGTTGTAGTTGTTTCAGCTCAGGGTGATACAACAGATGATCTTATTGAAAAAGCAAAAGAAATTAATCCTAATCCTTCTAAAAGAGAAATGGATATGCTTCTCTCAACAGGTGAACAGATTTCAATTTCACTTCTCGCTATGGCAATCGAGAAATTGGGATACCCTGTTATTTCACTTACAGGTTGGCAGATTGGTATGAAAACCGATAGCAGCTATGGTCAGGCAAGAATCAAGAAAATTGATGCAGAAAGACTTGAAATGGAACTTGACAAAAACAACATTATCATTGTTGCAGGTTTTCAGGGTATTAACAGATACGATGATATTACAACATTAGGAAGAGGCGGTTCAGACACAACTGCAGTTGCTATTGCGGCAGCTCTTCATGCAGATAAATGCGAAATCTACACTGATGTTGATGGTGTTTATTCTACAGATCCAAGAATCGTTCCTGATGCTGTTAAGCTTGATGAAATTACTTATGATGAAATGCTTGAACTTGCATCACTTGGTGCTAACGTTCTTCATAACAGATCAGTTGAAATGGCAAAGAAATACCACGTTAAGTTAGAAGTTAAATCAAGTTTCCAGAAAGTAGATGGAACAGTTGTTAAGGAGGAAGTAAAAATGGAAAAAATGTTAGTAAGAGGCGTTACAAGAGATAACAATGTTGCAAGAATTGCAATAGTAGGTGTTGAAGATCAGCCTGGTATCGCTTTTAAAATTTTCTCATTACTTGGTAAGAAAAAAATTAATATCGATATTATTATTCAGTCAATCGGCAGAGACGGCACAAAAGATATATCATTTACAGTTGCAGAAGATGCTCTTGATGAAGCAGTTTCTGTACTTGAAGCAGCAAAAGATGAAATCAAATACAGAGAATTACTTACAACAAAAGATGTATCTAAGGTTTCAATCGTAGGTGCAGGTATGGTAAACAATCCTGGTATTGCATCTAAAATGTTTGAAGCACTTTTTGAAGCATCAATCAACATTCATATGATTTCTGCATCAGAAATTAAAATTTCTGTACTTGTTGATCAGGATATGTCTGAAAAGGCTGTAAAATATATTCACGACAAGTTTGATTTTAAATAATTATGATAAATATAAATTTTAAGAATATCGCCCACGCCGTAAAGGAGTGGGCAATAAGGTTTTTTAG
The DNA here is from genome assembly GCA_045535635.1 of Clostridia bacterium. GTDB lineage: Bacteria > Bacillota > Clostridia > RGIG6154 > RGIG6154 > RGIG8700. Next base: position 4,542 of record JAZSLZ010000005.1, on the reverse strand, counting down.
CGTATATTTTTATATATATGCTTTGTTGATTACATTTCTTGCAATCACAGGAAATGATTGTTATTTTACTGCTATTATCTGTTTAGTTTTTTTATTGCTTAATACGTTTTTAAAAACCAAGCTTAAAAAGAACTTTACTTATATTAACATAGGCTTTAAGTATGCTATTTGCCTGATTATATTTTTAATTACATATTTAATTTTGTCTATAATCAGTAAAAACATATTAAATTCTTTTGTATTTATATTTTCTGTTTTAGCTCTGTTTGGAATCAAAGAAACTTGTATGTTTCTTGTAGAGTGGATAAATAAGCTTTTATTAGAAAAAGACAAAGAAGTTGAACCTGTAACTTTGGGTAAAACCTTTCTTTCAAAGATAATTACTTTGAACAGTACTTGGGATAAGGATGAGTTTGAAAGTGATGAAGTTTCAAAAATGCTTTATGAATTTATCAATATTTCAAATGATAACCAGATGGGACATGTTGTTGTTAGAAGTATGACTACTACTGATGAGAACAATGTTCAGAAGCTATATGTTAAAGCTAAAAACGGATACCACATTATCTTAAAAGGAAAGCTTAATCATATTGTCAATATGTGTTCAGATATTATATCTGAAGGAGCTCTTTCCAAAATTAGTGATGAAACTGTAAATTTATTTAATGAAAAGTTAAATGGATATCAGGATTCAGACAAGGTTTTTTGTGCGTTTAAAGAAGTACAAAATCTTGAACAGGAAGAAGATAACAACTATATCTTAGCAGGTTGCGGAGTTTTTGAAAATGAAGTTGTTGAAACACCTGCAAAAAAGAAAATAATCAATATTTCACCTGTTATGTCTTATAATGTGATAAACGACGTTTTCTTATTACTTATATCTAATATACTTCTTACTGCAAATATTTTTGCATCTGTTTTTGAAGCTTTTGTTTTTAACAGCTGCGAAATTCTTACTGCGGGTTTATTATGTTCATTATTTGCAGTTGTTGTATCCTTTTATGGGAATTTACCAACAGTCAGCACTAAAAATAAGTGCGTAATATTTGCATCTTCTGTAATATGTGTATGTGTAGCATATTTTTTAGGAAGATATATTATGCTTAACGGTGAATACGAAAATGATTTGTTTTATAACGTAACTGCAAATCTTATGTCAGTAGCTTCACTTGTTTGTTATGTAATGCTTATCCTGTTAACAGTTGCTACATTTGATAATATTAAAAGCAGAGCTGTTTCTACAGTATGTTGCTTCTTATTATTAGCTTATATGTTCGTACCTGTTTGTTGTAAGCTTATGGTTGGCTATAATATAAGCTATATTTACATCTCCACAGCATATTTAATATCACTTATCGGTGTGTTTATAAGCAGTATTTTTTATTTTATATTAAGGAAAAAAGATAATGGAACAGAAATTTCAAATTGAGGGAAGAAATCCCGTTATTGAGGCATTATCCTGCGGAGAAAATATTGAAAAAATATATATCCAGAAAGGAAATGTGCAGGGTTCTGTGCAAAAAATCATTAATCTTGCACGAAAAAAGAAAATTCAGGTTACTGAAGTTGATAAAAACAAATTAAATTCAATGGCTGAAACTGATTCACATCAGGGTGTTATAGCTTTTGTATCACCTATTGAGTATGTATCGGTTGATGATATTATTAACAGGGCAGAAGAAAAAGGAGAACAACCTTTTATAGTAATTCTTGATGAAATTGAAGATCCTCACAATTTAGGATCGGTTATCAGAAGTGCCAATGCATTTGGTGCTCACGGTGTAATTATACCTAAGCACAGAAGCGCCTCTGTTACTGCTACAGCAGTAAAAACTTCAGCAGGTGCATGTTTTTATACTCCTGTAGCAAAAGTTACAAATCTTGTTAATACAATGAAAGATTTAAAAAAGAGAGGTATATGGATTACCGGTGCTGATATGGGCGGTGAAAAGGACATATATTCCGCAGATTTCACAGGTCCTATAGCAATTGTTATAGGTAACGAAGGTAGCGGTATGACAAGACTTGTGCGTGAAGAATGTGATTTTATTGTAAATATTCCTATGGTAGGGGAGATAGAATCACTTAATGCTTCAGTCAGTGCTAGTATATTTATGTATAAAGTATCAGAAGTAAGAGGAAAAGGAGAAAAATAATGAAAGCCGTATTAACTGTTATTGGTGTTGACCAGGTTGGTATCATTGCAAAAGTAACTGCAGTTCTTGCAGAAAATAATATTAATATACTTGATATTACTCAGACAATTATGCAGAATTTATTTACTATGATTATGCTTGTTGATATGTCAAAGTGTGATAAAAAAATCTCTGATGTTTCTGATTTATTCAAAGCTCTCAGTGATGAAATCGGAGTTGACATCAGTATAACACAGGAAGATATATATAAGTCTATGCATAGAATATAAGGTGATATTATGATTAATACTTATGAAATTTTAGAAACCATTAAAATGATACGACAGGAAAATCTGGATATCAGAACTATCACTATGGGTATTTCACTTCTTGACTGTTCATCAGAAAGTGTTGAAAAGACTTGTGAGAATATCTATAATAAAATTATATCTAAAGCCAAAAATCTTGTTTCTGTCGGTAAAGAAATAGAAAAAGAGTTTGGAATTCCTATCATTAATAAACGTATATCTGTTACACCTGTATCATTACTTACTCCAGGTGAAAGTATAGATGACTATGTAAGTTATGCTATGACACTGGATAAAATAGCTATGGAGCTTGGTATAGATTTTATCGGTGGATACTCTGCTCTTGTTCAGAAAGGCTGCACAAGAAGAGAAGAAAAATTTATTAACTCTATTCCGTATGCACTTAGTAAAACTTCTAAAGTATGCTCAAGTGTTAATGTTGGAAGCACAAAGAGCGGAATAAATATGGACGCGGTTTATAAAATGGGACAAATAATCCGTGAAACTGCTGAAATAACAAAGGAGAACAACTGTATGGGTTGTGCTAAACTTGTTGTTTTCTGTAATGCGGTAGAGGACAACCCATTTATGGCCGGAGCTTTTCATGGTGTTTCTGAACCTGAATGTGTTATTAATGTTGGGGTAAGCGGTCCCGGTGTTGTTAAGTGTGAGCTTGAAAAACACAAAGATGCTGACTTTATGGAAGTGGCTGAAGTAATTAAAAAGACTGCATTCAAGATTACAAGAGTTGGTCAGCTTGTTGCACAGGAAGCGGCAAAGAGGCTTGGAGTTTCTTTTGGTATTGTAGATCTTTCTTTAGCACCTACACCTGCAATTGGAGATAGTGTTGCTCATATTCTTGAAGAAATGGGACTTGAACATTGCGGAGCACATGGCACAACTGCTGCTCTTGCGTTATTAAATGATGCAGTTAAAAAAGGTGGCGTTATGGCTTCATCATCTGTTGGCGGTCTTTCAGGTGCATTTATACCTGTAAGTGAAGATGCAGGTATGATCGAGGCAGCAAGACTTGGAGTTTTATCACTTGATAAGCTTGAAGCAATGACTTGTGTTTGCTCTGTTGGACTTGATATGATTGCAATTCCTGGTGACACAAGTGCTGAAACAATAGCAGGTATTATAGCAGATGAAGCAGCAATTGGTATGATAAATCAAAAAACCACTGCAGTCAGACTTATTCCTGCAATTGGTAAAAATGAAAACGATATGGTTGAATTTGGAGGTCTTTTAGGTACTTCACCTATTGTTAAAGTAAGTAAGCTTGACAGTAGCATTTTTGCTAAAAGAGGCGGAAGAATTCCTGCACCTATTCATAGTCTTAAGAACTAAAAAATTGCCTACAAATGTAGGCAATTTTTTATAATAAAGGAATATTATTTTCTCTGCATATTTTGTGAGTTTCTTCATCCCAAACAGATGCTTGAACTTCGCCAATATGAGCTTTTCTTAAAAAGTACATGCACATTCTTGACTGACCAATGCCACCGCCGATAGTGTAGGGGAGTTCTTTGTTTAAAAGTGCTTTCTGAAATGGAAGCTCGGCATTTTTTTCTACACCTCTGATTTTAAGTTGTTTCAAAAGTGTTTCTTCGTCAACCCTTATACCCATTGATGAAAGCTCTAATGCAATATCAAGAATAGGGTAGTAAACAAGAATATCGCCGTTTAAAGACCAGTCATCATAGTCAGGAGCTCTTCCGTCGTGAATCTTACCGGATTTTAATTCACCGCCAATTTGCATAAGACAAACGGCACCTTTTGATTTTGAAATCTCATATTCTCTCTGTTTTGGTGTTAAATCAGGATACATATCTTCAAGTTCCTGAGTTGTTATAAAGAAGATTTCATTTGGTAAGAAAATTTCAGCGAAATCATAGTCATCTGCTATGTATTTTTCTGTGTGCTTAAGTGCATTGTATATACAGTTAACAGTAGCTTTGAAGGTTTCGATATTTCTTTCTTCTTTATGTATTATTTTTTCCCAGTCCCACTGGTCTACAAGTACAGAGTGAATATTATCACCATCTTCATCACGACGAATGGCGTTCATATCTGTATATAAACCCTCGTTGTGGCAG
>JAZSLZ010000028.1:0-7036 GCA_045535635.1 Clostridia bacterium | reverse complement strand
ACATAATCTGCATACGACGGATTTTGAGGATTTCTGATAAGCGGTCTGTCAATATTTCCTAAATCTCCTGAGAACAGAATTGTTCTTGTTTCACCATTTTCATTTATTGTGATGTGAATGCTTGACGTGCCAAGCAAATGTCCTGCATCGCAGAAATTAATCGTTACACCTTCAAATATTTCAATCGGTTTATTGTATCCGTGTCCTTCAAATAATTTCAAAGACTCCAACGCATCTGCAACAGTATACACAGGCACATACTGCTGATAGCCGGAACGCTCTGCCTTTCTGTTCTGCCATTCCGCTTCCTGTTCCTGAATGTGAGCAGAATCCTGCAGCATTATATTACAAAGTCTGTGTGTTGCTTCCGTGCAGTACACAGGACCTGCATATCCTTTTGCAACCATTGCCGGAATCATTCCTGAATGGTCTATGTGTGCATGAGTAAGACAAATCGCATCAATTTCAGACGGAGCAATAGGCAATTCGCAGTTTTCGTATGTATCACCGCCTTGTTCCATACCGCAGTCAATAAGAATATTTTTCCCACATGCTTCAAGCAAAGTACAAGAACCTGTAACCTCATGAGCTGCTCCTATAAATGTTAATTTCATATTCACTTACTCCTCTCCTAATATTTCTCTTCCTTCATCTTCGGTTATGTATTCGACCTCTACCATACATTCTATGACTTTTTTCTGTCGCTGTTTTGCAAGGTCAGATCTGTTGTTTAACGAATATGCTGACGGTGCGTTTGGTCTTCCAACAAGTAAAGTACACTCATAGTCCGTCATACCATTCCGCATTTTTTGCATATGTATATCATACAAGTGTCTTATCTTTAACCTCAACAACATCTTCAATCTGACAGTTAAGAGCTTTACAAATCTTTATAAGAATGGTCAATGCTACTATCTCATTTTTATTAAGCTTTGTTAAAGTTGTTGAGGATATATCTGCAAGTTCCATTAGGTCATGCTTGCGAATATTCCTTTTCTTCAATGTTTCCCATAGTCTTTGATATGTTACCATAGCATAAGCCTCCGAAAATTTATGTATTAATTATACACCTATTCGACAAAAAAATCAAGACTTCGCTTGATTTTAGTATATTGCATTTCAGTTTACAATTGAGGGGAAAATCTATCGTTATGTGTAAGTGAGAATGATAGTGCCATCAGTTTTGAACTGGCATTAAGCGTTGCTGAATATTTTGGCATTCCCAATTCCGAGGCTATTCTATATGTACTATTATAATTGATTTTAAAGATGTGCAGATGCACGACGAGTTTTATAAAGAGATAATCTCATCTTTTGGTTTCCCAAATTGGTGTGGAGACAGTCCTGATGCAATAAGAGATTTACTTGCAGGATATTTTGAAGAACAATGTAAAATTATTATTAAAGGAACTTCATTATTACCTGAAGTGTTAAGAAGTGAGTTTATCTTAATTAAAAAAGTTTTTCAGGACAGCGAAGCGTGGTGTAAAAGTATAGGTAAGGATATATCATATATATATGAGTAAAAAATGAATAAATATAGAGTAAATTTTGAAAAAGTTAATACTTACTATGATTTTTATAATGAGATTATCAAAGGGTTAAATTTACCTGATTGGTGCGGACAAAATCCTGATGCTGTCCTAGACTTGCTTACAGGATATTTTAGCACTCTGGCTGAAATTACAGTTACAGGTATGGAAAATATACCTGTCAATCTTTTAGCCGAATGGCAAATATGTAAAAACTTTTACAGATGCAGAAGCGTGGTTTAAAAAGCACAATGAAACAATAAGGTTTATATACAAATAAATAATTGATGATAAAGAAATCCATCCGATATACGGATGGATTTTTAATTACAAATCTCTTATGATGTTTTTATAGATTTTTATCAGGTATACGCAACAAAGTATCATACTTGCTATTTCTGCAATTGGGAAAGCAAACCAAACAAGATTTACATTTGATGTAAGTGAAAAAAGATATGCTACAGGAACAAGAACCAAAAGTTGTCTTGCAATTGAAATGAACATACTGCATAATCCGTTACCAAAGGCCTGAAATACAGATGTTGCAATTATGCAAAAACCTGCAAAAATAAAGCTTAGGCTTATGGTTCTTAATGAAACTATACCAATTTCTATCATATTTTCAGAGGCATCAAACATATAAAGTAGTTGCTTTGGGAAAATCTGCATTGCCGCAAGACCAAAGAACATAATTATAAGTGCGTACATAACAGATAGTTTAATTGTTTTTATAAGTCTTTCTTTCTTTCGTGCACCATAGTTGTAAGCGATGATTGGAACCATACCGTTATTTAGACCAAATATGGGCATTAGAATTAAGCTTTGCAATTTAAAATATATTCCAAAAACTGCAACTGCGGTAGAGGATAAAACCATAAGAATTTTATTCATTGAAAATGTCATAACTGAGCCTATTGATGCCATAATAATTGAAGGAATGCCTACTGCAAGAATTTTAGAACATATATTTGATGATAATTTGCAATCTCTAATGGAGAGTTTGATTTCTGTGTTTCTCTTTTTATTAAGAATAAATCCAATGGTTGCACTTACAAACTGTCCAAGAATAGTGGCAATTGCTGCACCTTTTACGCCCATTGAAAAACCAAAGATGAGGATCGGGTCTAAAATTATATTAACAATTGCACCTGTCATTTGTGTTATCATAGAATATATAGTTTTTCCTGTAGCCTGAAGGAGTCTTTCAAAAGTTATTTGTAAAAATACTCCAAATGAAAAAATACAGCAAATTCTCAGATATACTATTCCGTATTCAGCTATGCTTGGAATGTCAGTCTGTGAATTGATAAAGGTGGGAACTGCAAAAATACCGATTATGAAAAACACAAGGAAAGCACAAAGCTCAATAACTATACCGTTACATGCAACCTTGTTTGCATAAGGGAAGTCTTTCTCACCAAGCTTTTTTGACAATAGTGCATTTATACCAACGCCTGTTCCTGTTGCAGCGGCTATGATTAAATTCTGCATTGGAAATGCCAAAGAAAGTGCGGTTAGTGCGTCTTCATTAATTTTGGCAACAAATATACTGTCAACAACGTTATAAAGTGCCTGTATAAGCATTGAAATAACAATAGGAAATGCCATTGTTATAAGTAGCTTGTTTACGGGCATAGTTCCCATTTTGTTTTCTTTCATATTGAATACTCCTTTAACTATAGTACACTTTATGTATTTTAACACAGTGAATTATATTTGTCTATAATTAAAGATGAAAATAACATATACTATTGATTTTTTAATTTGAATTTGATATAATAAACTCTGGAAAAGTCGGATTACATATAATTTTTCAAATCATTGAAAGGGGGACAAGAAAATGTCACATGTATTCGTATGTATTATGGGTATAGGAACAGTATTTGTAGGTCTTATCTGTATTGTTTTTATCTGTATGCTTATGAGCTTCATCATTAAATCAGTCACTAAAAAATCTACTGCTGATAAAGTAAGTGCTCCTGCCGTAAGTGCATCTCAGTCACCAATATCAAATAAACAGGAAATTGTTGCTGCGGTTTGTGCAGTTATCGCACATGAAACGGGTGCTGATGCAAAAAATATAAGAGTTTTATCATTTAAAAAAATAGGTTGAGAAAGAGGTAATAAAAATGAAAAAGTATAAAGTTAATGTAAATGGTACAATGTACGAAGTAGAAATCGAACTTATGAGTGAAACAGAAGCTAAAGCAGCTCCTGCTCCTGTATCTTCTCCTGCAGCACCAGCTCAGGCAGGTGAAGGTGAAAAAATTGAAAGTCCAATGCCTGGAACAATCCTTGCTGTAAATGTTAACAATGGTGATACTGTTAAAAAAGGTCAGGTTCTTATGATTTTAGAAGCTATGAAAATGGAAAACGAAATTATGGCAGGTTGCGACGGCACAGTTACATCTGTTGCAGTAACAAAAGGTCAGTCAGTTGAAACAGGTGCACTTCTTTGCACAATTAAATAATCATAAGAGGTAATAGATATGAAAAAGAGAATTTTTTCTGTTCTTTTAGTTGCTTTTGTGCTATTGTGCAATTTAACAGTTTCATTTGCAGCTCCTGCTGATGATGTTAGTGCAGTTGCAGTTAAGAGTGCAGAATATATTAAAGAAAACGGTGTGATTTCATTGGTTATTGCCAACGTATCACAAAATAATATTACAGACAGTATGGTTACCCTTGAAGCTGCAGGAAGTGAAGTGATTTTCTCATCAGGTGAGACTGCTGCTACAGGTGCTATTGATGCAGGTAAAGAAGTTACTGTTAATTTCCCTGTATCTGCTTCTGAAAAAGATTTGAAAAATTTAAAATGTGAAGTTTTATATATACTTAAAGAAGGCACTATCACAGCAGGTGATACATTTACACAAGAAGATATTCAAAAGCTTGTTGTTGAAGATGTTCTTACAGCAGAAGTACCTACCGCTATGGAATCAGTTTTGAATTTCTTGAAACAGACAGGATTTGTAATGCTTGTATCAAACTGGAAATGTTTAATAATGATACTTATTGCATGTGTCCTTTTCTATCTTGCAATTGTTAAGAAATTTGAACCATTACTTCTTTTACCAATTGCGTTTGGTATGCTTTTAACAAACCTTCCTGGTGCAGAAGTGTTCCACGAAGAGCTTTGGGCAGGTGGACATGCTCACTGGAATTTATTTGATGCATCAAATGCTATTACACCTGGTCTTGTTGACTATCTCTACCTTGGTGTTAAGCTTGGTATTTATCCATGTCTTATTTTCATCGGAGTTGGTGCTATGACAGACTTTGGTCCGTTGATTGCAAACCCTAAGAGCCTTATTTTAGGTGCAGCTGCACAGCTTGGTATTTTCTTAACATACATTGTAGCAGCTTCCACTATTTTTACCCCTGAACAGGCAAGTTCTATCGGTATTATCGGTGGTGCTGACGGTCCTACAGCAATTTTTGTAACATCAAAACTTGCTCCTGAACTTTTAGGACCTATTGCAGTTGCGGCATATTCATATATGGCTCTTGTTCCTGTAATTCAACCTCCAATTATGAAATTGCTTACAACTAAAAAAGAACGTATGATTGTTATGAAGGAACTTCGTCCTGTTTCTAAAACAGAAAAGATTATTTTCCCAATTGTTGTTGCAATCTTCGTTGCACTTTTAGTTCCATCAGCAGCTCCACTTGTTGGATGTCTTATGCTTGGTAACCTTCTTAAAGAATCAGGCGTAGCAGAAAGACTTTCAAAGACAGTTCAGAACGAGCTTATGAACATTGTTACAATTTTCCTTGGTGTTTCTGTTGGTGCAACCGCAACTGCTGAAACATTCCTTCAGGGAAGAACTCTTGCAATTATTGCAATGGGTATAGTAGCATTCGGTTTTGGTACTGCAGGTGGTGTACTTCTTGCTAAATTTATGAACTTGTTCTTAAAGAACAAGATTAACCCATTAATTGGTTCTGCAGGTGTGTCTGCCGTTCCAATGGCTGCCAGAGTTTCACAGGTTGTTGGTCAGAAGGAAAATCCAAAGAACTTCCTTCTTATGCACGCTATGGGACCAAACGTTGCAGGTGTTATCGGCTCTGCAATTGCAGCGGGTGTTTTAATCGCATTATTCGGTTAAGGAGGATAATTAAATGAATAAGGTATTTATTACAGATACAATTCTTCGTGATGCTCATCAGTCTCAGGCGGCTACAAGAATGAGAATTGAAGATATGATTCCTGGTCTTAAAGCTCTTGATGAAGTTGGTTATTGGTCTCTTGAATGTTGGGGCGGTGCAACTTTCGATTCTTGTATGAGATTCTTAAACGAAGATCCATGGGAAAGACTCAGAACTTTAAAAGCACATCTTCCTAACACAAAGCTTCAGATGTTGTTCAGAGGTCAGAATATTTTAGGTTATAAGCACTATGCAGATGACGTAGTTGAAGCATTCTGTAAAAAATCTATTGAAAACGGCATTGATGTTGTAAGAATATTTGATGCTCTTAACGATCCACGAAACCTTGAAGCTGCTATTAAATTTGTTAAAGAATACGGCGGAATGTGTGAAGCTGCTATCAGCTACACAGTTAGCCCTGTTCATAATCAGGATTATTTTGTGAAACTTGCTATGCAGCTTGAAAAAATGGGTGCAGATACCATCTGTATTAAAGATATGGCTAATCTTTTGCTTCCTTATGATGCTTATAGTCTTGTAAAAAAACTTAAAGAAAATGTTTCAGTTCCAATCCATCTTCATACTCACAATACTGCAGGTATTGGCGATATGACTAATCTTATGGCTATTCAGGCGGGTGTTGATATTGTTGACTGTGCACTTTCACCAATGGCTAACGGTACAAGTAACCCTGCAACAGAAAGCTTGGTTGCAACTCTTAAAGGGACTGAAAGAGATTCAGGTCTTGACCTTGAAAAATTAAGCGATGCTGCTGCTCATTTCAGAAAAGTAGCAACAAAGCTTAAAGCAGACGGCACACTTGATCCTAAAGTTTTAAATGTTGACTCAAACACACTTTTATATCAGGTTCCCGGCGGTATGCTTTCAAACCTTATTTCACAGCTTAAACAGGCTAATGCAGAAGATAAATACTATGAAGTGTTAGCAGAAGTTCCAAGAGTTAGAAAAGACTTTGGTTATCCGCCACTTGTAACACCAACAAGCCAGATTGTTGGTACACAGGCAGTATTAAATATTCTTTCAGGTGAAAGATATAAAATGATAACAAAAGAATCTAAAGGTCTTCTCAAAGGTGAGTACGGTCAGCTTCCTGCTGAAGTTAATGAAGAAGTAAGAAAGAAAGCTATCGGTGATGAAGCTCCTATTACAGTAAGACCTGCTGATTTACTTGAACCTGAGCTTGAAAAATACAGAGAAGCAACTAAAGATATTGCAAAATGCGAAGAAGATGTATTAAGCTATGCACTTTTCCCACAGGTTGCAGAAAAATTCTTCAAAACAAGAGATGCAGTTGTTGATGAAGTTGCAGATAATGATGAAGTTGTTTCTATCTA
>JAZSLZ010000098.1:0-3974 GCA_045535635.1 Clostridia bacterium | reverse complement strand
TTAAAAGTAAAATAAGCAGCATTAAAAATAAAATTAAAAGAAAAGGAAAAGTTAAATTTGAGGAGCTTTTTGATGATGCACAGTCAAGAAGCGAAATTGTTGCTATTTTCCTTGCTGTTCTTGAATTGTTAAGAAACAGAGAACTTGGTATAAAAACCACAAATGATCAAATAATATTAGGAGAAATAGATGGAAATCTCTAAACTTGAAAATGTTATAGAAGCAGTCCTTTTCATTTCAGGTGATGGTGTCGAGCTTGGAAGAATAGCAGATATGTTTGAAATGGATATGGGAACGGCTGAAAAAATAGCTGATAATTATATGGACAAGTATAATTATGACGGTCACGGTCTTAAAATTATTAAATATAACGATGTTTATCAGCTTACAACAAACCCTGAATATGCTGACTATATAGCTAAATTCGCAGGAACCAAGAAGCCTATGAATTTATCTAATGCAGCACTTGAGGTTCTTGCAATTATTGCATATAATCAGCCTGTTACAAGGTCAACAATAGATAAAATAAGAGGTGTTGACAGTTTTGGTCCTCTTGATAAGCTTGTAACAAGAGAAATTGTTGAAGAAAAAGGCAGATTAGATGCTCCCGGAAGACCTATTCTTTATGGTACTACAAACGAATTTTTAAGAATTTTTGGATTGAAAAGTATTGAAGAAATGCCTGAACTTGATGCTTTCCAGATGTCACTTGAAAATTTTGTGAAAGATGAAGAAGAAAACGAAATTAAATAATAGAGGTGTTAAATATGTCAGATCATCCAATTAATTCAATTATGAACAGTGCAATGGAAAACCTTAAACAGATGGTTGAAGTTGATACTATTATCGGCGACGCAATTACAAGTCCTGACGGTACAGTTATTATTCCTGTATCAAAGGTTAGCTTTGGTCTTGCAGCAGGTGGTGGGGAATATGTTTCTAAACACAGAGCATCAGCTGAAGAATCAAAGCCTTTTGCGGGTGGTGTTGGTGCAGGTGTTACAATTTCTCCAATAGCATTTCTTGCAGTAAATGAAAAAAATGTAAGACTTTTACCTGTTAACGGTGATGAACCTGTTTCAAAGCTTATTGATTATATTCCTGTTATGGTAGATAAAATCAGCAGCTTTATTTCAAACAACAAAAAAGAAACAACAGAAGAATAATAGTTCTTAAACACAGATAACCTGCATATTTAATTGTGAGGTGATTCTGTGTTTAATATTAGTGTTTTTAAAAGAATGCACTTGTCTTTTTACAAATATTTTATTTGTATGTGTTTTTTAATTTCAGGTGTTGTTATTGCTTCCTATGTATATAACACTGATTTTTCATATATAAAGCCAAGCTGCAGCTATTTGATGAATTTGGTTTTAAAAGTAACATTTTTGGTGCTTTTTGCCAAATATTTGTGCAGGGGAGTTTTAATGTTTGTTACTGTTCCTGTTTTTTTGATATATTCAGGAATATGTCTTGGAATGTTTTTAATGTTCACATTATATAATTTCCCTTTGTATAAATTTTTGTTAACGGTTTTCCCTTGTGTATTTAAAACTACAGGAGTAATGCTTCTTTTTTCTTCCTGTTTTGATTTTGATAAATTATACAAAAACGATACTTATATATATATAGGTGCTGCTCTTTGTTTTTTTGGAGATATTCTTGTTTGTCTAGTTGTGTAATATCTTCCATTTACAAAAGTATTGTAAAAATGTAAAATAAGGTGAGGTGAGATAATGGAAAAGTACATAGATAATTATATTGAATATCTTAAAAATGACAGAAAAAGAACTGAAAATACAATTATGGCTTATAAGCGGGACTTGTTGCTTTTTAATAATTATCTCATAACCAAAAACTTTAAATGGGACAAAGTTAAAAAAGTGAATATTACGGCTTATATAAATTTTCTGGGAAGAAGCGGAAAAGCAACCCAGACTGTTACAAGAAATGTTGTTACGCTAAGAAATTTTTATCACTATATGTATCAGGTTGGGATTATTGAAAAAAATCCTGTAGCCGATATAAAACCTCCTAAATTTGAAAGAAAGCTTCCTGGAATTATGTCGGTTGAAGATGTAGATTTGTTTTTGTCACAACCTGATTTAAGTACATATAAAGGAATAAGGGATAAAGCTATGCTTGAGCTTGTATATGCAACAGGAATTAAAGCAACTCAGCTTATTAATCTTAAGGTTCAGGATGTTGATACTAAAGCAGAAATTATAACCTGTATCACAGATAACGAAAGAAGAACAGTTCCTTATGGTTCGTTTTGTGCAGAAGCAATAAATAAATATATTGAGGTTTCAAAAGAGAAGGAAAGAAACGAATATTTCTTTACAAATCTTTCAGGAACAAAAATGTCCAGACAGGGTTTTTGGAAAATCATCAAGCAATATACTGTTTCGGCAGGTATCAGCAAGGATGTCAGCCCTGCAATATTAAGACATTCCTTTGCAGTACATATGATAAACAACGGCCTTGATGCAAAATCACTTCAGGAGCTTATGGGATACACTGCTATCTCTTCAACACAGATATATGAAGATATAAACAGAAACAGAATTAAAGAAATATATAAAACGGTACATCCAAGAGCATAAATTTTTGCCTTATCACATAGTGTTGTGATGAGGTGAATTTTTTTGTTTAAAAGGATTATATGTTTAACAATGGCGTTTTTTGTATTAATGTCATCTGTTGTTCTTGCCTATGATGAAAGCACAATAAGCTCCAAATCGGCAATACTGGGAGACAGTAAGAGTGGTTTTATAATGTTTGAATATAATGCCGATGAAAGATTGCCTATAGCATCTATGACAAAAATAATGACAATGCTTCTTACTATGGAGGCTATAGATTCAGGTAGAATTAATTACGATGATATTGTTGTTGTTTCTGAAAATGCGGCTAAAAAAGAAGGTTCTCATGTTTATTTGTCACCAGGTGAAAATATATCTGTTCATGACCTTTTAAAGGCTGTTGCAGTTGCATCAGGAAACGATGCGGCAACTGCACTTGCTGAATACGTTGGCGGAAATCTGGAGAATTTTATACAGATGATGAATGACAAAGCAAAAGAGCTTAATATGGAAAACACAAATTTCGTGAATTGTAACGGTCTTGATGCAGAAAATCATTACAGCAGTGCAAGAGATGTTTTTATAATGTCTAGAGAACTTTTAAAACACGAAAAAATAACCCAATATACAACAATTTGGATGGATAGCTTAAGAGATGGAACATTTACATTATCAAATACAAATAAGCTTGTAAGACATTATGATGGAACAACAGGACTTAAAACAGGATCAACCTCTGTTGCAGGATTTTGTGTTTCTGCATCAGCTGAAAGAAATGGTATGCACCTGTTATCTGTTGTAGTGGGAGCAGACAGCTCACAGCATAGATTTGCAGATGCGTCAAATCTTCTTAACTATGGATTTAATTCATATAAGTCAATTAATAAAGGTGAAAAGGGGCAAACACATAAATATATAGAAATAGAGAAAAGTAAAAAGAAGCTATATCCTGCAGTTTATAAGGATAATATAAATATAATTTGCGAAAAGACAGTAAATGAAAAAGAAATAATTGTTGAAGAAAAAATTAACGAAAACATTAAAGCACCAATAGAGGCTAACATAAAGGTGGGAGAGGTGACTGTGAAAAAAGGGGATAAAGTATTAGCAAAGACAGATATAATAATCGGCGAAAAGGTTGAAAAAATAGATTGTATATCGGTGTTGAAGGTGCTTGTGGAGATGGTGTTTGGGTAGGGTAAGCAATCACAAAATGAGTTAAATTGTAATTGATTTATAAAATAAGCTTTGCGTAAGCAAAGCAACACATATTATTAATTATTCATCAGCGAAGCGGAAACTTGTCAAGTATTTCGGACAAGTAAAAGAGTGAATTTTTACATCCACACAGAATTAGGTGTCTTGTAGCCTATTCCTGAATGTAATCGT
>JAZSLZ010000131.1:0-36618 GCA_045535635.1 Clostridia bacterium | reverse complement strand
ATAACTGCATCGGAGCTTTCATTTTCTGTTTTAGGCATAAGAGCTTTAACTTCATCAAAAGCTCTGCCTGAAGCTTCTGCGCTCATTAAAAGCTGTGGCAAAAATGCTTTTCCCTGCTCAAAATCTGCACCTATTTCGTTTAATGCAGGAATAATAAAGTTATTGATAACATCAAGCGGAGAGGTAGTTTTTAAAAGCTCTTTAGCGCTTTCTTCTGCCTCTTGTTTAAGACCTTTTATAATAGCATATTTAAGGTCTGTTTTATTTTCAGATTTAACTATTTCTTCTTTTTTGTTTTCTGCATAATTTATATAGTTAATACAACCTGTATCGATGCTATGTAAAACGTTATGTGCATAGTAAGTATCCATCATTTTCTCGGAAAATGGATTCATAATAGCCATATTAAGACCATTTGAAAGAGCGACTGCAAAGAAATTACAGTTTATTTTTTCTCTTAATGGAAGTCCAAAAGAGATGTTTGAAACACCAAGGCTTGTTTTAATGCCTTTTTCTTTTAAAAGCTTTATGGCATCAAGTGTAACCATTGCACTTTTACTGTCCGAAGAAACAGTAAGAGCGAGTGGATCAACTATAATATCTTTTTTGTCAATGCCATAGCCTGTTGCATAGGAAATTATATTTTCTGCAATTTCAACTCTTTTTTCTGCAGTTTCAGGAATACCTGATTTATCCATTGTAAGAGCAATAACGCTTCCACCATACTTTTTAACAAGAGGGAAGATGGCATCCATACTTTCTTTTTCGCCGTTAACAGAGTTTATAAGAGGCTTACCGTTATAAATTCTCATAGAAGCCTCAAGAACTGTAGGATTGTTTGAATCAAGCTGAAGAGGAAGGTCTGTAACAGACTGAAGTGCAAAAACAACCTCTTTCATCATTTTTATTTCGTCTATTTCAGGAAGCCCAACGTTAACATCAAGTATGTGTGCACCCTTTTCTGCCTGATTTAAGCCTTCGTTTAAAATATAAGAAAGATTGTTTTCACGAAGAGCCTCTTTAAGCTTTGCCTTACCTGTTGGGTTAATTCGTTCGCCAATTAAAACAGGTGCATCATTAACCTCAACTGCGTGAGTATATGAAGATACAACTGTCTTGTTTTTGAATTCAGGAATTTTGTATGAAATGTTTTTAGTTTTTTCAATCATTTTTGCCATATACTGAGGAGTTGTACCA
The DNA here is from genome assembly GCA_045535635.1 of Clostridia bacterium. Taxonomy (GTDB): domain Bacteria; phylum Bacillota; class Clostridia; order RGIG6154; family RGIG6154; genus RGIG8700. The sequence continues at coordinate 35,421 of JAZSLZ010000131.1, read as the reverse complement.
CAGCAACCACCTAGAATACAAGCCCCTTTTTCTGCCATCTGAACCATAAGGTCAGAAAATTCATCATCGGTTGTTGTAAAGATTGTTTTACCGTCTTTAACAACAGGAAGTCCTGCATTTGGGTTAACAATAACAGGAGTCGATGCATTTTCTGTAAATCTTTCAATAAGTGGAAGCATTTTATCAGGACCGAGTGAGCAGTTCATACCAAGGGCCGAAACACCAAGGCTCTCTAAAAGAGCAATCATAGCTTCAGGTGTTGCACCTGTCATTAATTTCCCGCCTTCGTCGTAAACATTGGTAACAAAAATAGGTAAATTACAATTTTCCTTACAACCAATAACTGCTGCTTTTGTTTCATAAGCATCGTTCATTGTTTCGATTAAAATAAGGTCTGCACCATATTTTTCTGCAAGTGAAGCATTTTTACCGAAAAGGGAAACTGCGTCTTCAAAGTCCATATCCCCAAGTGGTTTTAGAAGCTTACCTGAAGGCCCCATATCAAAGGCAATAAAAGTATCATCTTTTCTAGCATTTTTTGCACAAAAAAGAGCTTTTTCTATGTACTCTTCATAGTTTTTATATTTAAGGCAGTTTACACCGAAAGTATTTGTTTTTATAATGTTGCATCCTGCATCAATGTAGGCTCTGTGAAGAGCTTCTATTTTATCAGGATTTGTAATATTCCACATTTCAGGAGGAGTTCCTGCTTCAAGTCCCATTGACTGTAAAACAGTTCCTGTCCCTCCGTCAAAATATAATCTTTTGTTTTCAATTACATCACATATTTTCATTTTTCTATCCCCATTATACATGTTATGGTTTTTGATGGTGACATCAAATAAGAATCATTTATTGTAATGCCACACAACTTATCAGCATTAAGCATTTCAAGAAGTCTTGGCTGAACAGATAGCGGTAAATCCCCATAGCCAGGAGAAAAACGCACCCGACAGGGAATACCAACCCTTATTATTTCCTCTGCCTTGTCGCAAACCGACTCAGCCAGAGAAGATGCTAAAGCATCGCAAATAAAATGCTTTGCAGGTGAGATGTATGAAAGCTTGTTTAAAAGTCTGTCACATTCAAAGCCAAGTGTTATTAAAAACACAAAGGCTTCGTTGCAATCACCAAGATTTTTTTCAAGACTTTTGCTTTCAAACTCACCAAAGCCAAGGTCAAATTTAAAGCCATTTTTTTTAATTTTAACTCTTTCAGCAATATACTTTAAATTAAGATTTTTTTTAATCTCTTTAAAACATTCTTCTATCTGTGAGTTTGTGTAACCTTTTTCTGTTTTAAGTCTTAAAGCGGTTTCAATAGGATTTAAAGATATATCGTCTGGTGAAATGTTGCCGTATATCACTTTATAATCTCCGAAATATTATTTTTAATAGCCGCTGCCACATCAGGCTTGTTCATTGAATAAACATGAACTGCATTTATGCCGTTGGCAAAAAGGTCAATAATCTGCTCTGTGGCATAAGCAATACCTGCCTGTTTCATAGCCTCAGGATTTTCACCGTATCTGTCAACAAGGCGTACAAAACGCTGAGGAAGAGCATTCCCTGAAATTGAGCAGATTCTTTTAATCTGAGCCGCATTTGTGACAGGCATAATACCTGCAACAACAGGAACATCAACTCCTGCTCTTAAAAGTCTGTACATAAAATTATATAAAATATTGTTATCAAAAAACATTTGGGTAGTTAAAAATTCACAACCGCTCTCAACCTTTATTTTCAAGGCTTCAATGTCCTTTGTACCGCTTTCGCTTTCAGGGTGGCTTTCAGGATAACATGCACCGCCAATGCAAAATCCGCCAAAATCTTTAATTTCTTTTGCAAGTTCACTGGCATAGTGATACTCCAGTGAGTTTAAATCAAGTCCTTCAGGAATATCGCCTCTTAGTGCAAGAATGTTTTCAATGCCCTTAGACTTTAAAGCTTCAAGCTTGTGGTGTATTTCTGCCTTTGTTGAGGAAATACAGCTTAAATGGGCAATGGGAGTAACCCCTTTTTCCATAAGAGAAACCGCAATGTCGGTTGTATATTTACTTGTTCCGCCACCTGCACCATATGTAACACTCATAAAGCTTGGATTCAGCTTTGCAATTTCAAGAGTTGCAGCTTTAACACTTTCAAAAGTATCACTTGTCTTTGGAGGAAAAACCTCAAAGGAAAGACTTGGTTTTTTATTATTTATAATATCAATAATTTTCATATAAACCACCTCAATATAATTCTAACATAAAAAACCACAATTGTAAATAATTGTGGCTTTAATTAATTTTTATATCAACATTTAATTTTTCAAGATATTCAAAAAAGTCAGGCATACTTTTGCTTACTGCCTCTGCGCCATCAATTTTTCCTCCAACAAGAGTTAAAAGAACACAAAGTGCCATAACAATTCTATGGTCGTTGTGTCCTGATAAAACTTCATCAGGTGCGTGAAAATTTAGTGGATTAACAATAACAGTATCTTCAAACACATCAACCTTAACACCAAACTTTTTAAGCTCATTTGCCATGGCTGATGCTCGGTCACTTTCCTTTATTTTAAGTCTTTTTGTGCCGGTAAATGTTCCACCGTTTTTCGCGGCGGCAAAAGCAAAAAGAATTGGTCCAAGGTCGGGACAGTTTGAAATGTCAATTGTTGCATTTTTTTCGTTAAGACTTTCAAATAATTCCTTGCAAACTTTGTCTCCCTGAAGAGTATTTTCGTTTAAGCCTGAAATTAAAACATTACCGCCAAGATAATTCATAGCCATAAAAAATGCCGCATTTGAATAATCGCCCTCAACATAAGTCTCGCAAGGTGAAAAAACTTGATTTCCCTTTATGCTTAAAGTGGTTTCGTTAAGCCAATCTGCAACAACGCCAAAGGTTTTTAAAGCATCTATTGTCATTTTTATGTATGACATACTTTCAATAGGTGGAATTATTTTAATAATACTGTCAGTTTCCAAAAGTGGGAGAGTGAACAAAAGTCCTGAAATAAACTGACTGCTTATGTTACCTGGAACTGTGTATTCGCCACCTGAAAGTTTACCATTAACTGTGATTTTTTCTCCGTCATTTGAAAAGCCTATGCTTTGATTTTGGCAAATATCCTCATAAACATTTAAAGGTCTTTTTAGAAGTGTTTCGCTTCCAAATAGTGTTGTTTTCCCGCCTGATGTAAGACAAATGGGAAGAAAAAAGCGAAGAGTTGAACCGCTTTCTCTACAGTAAAGTGTTTTTTCAGAAGAGGGAACAGGATAGATGCCGTCAATAATAACAGTATAGTCTTTATATGTGTAATTTGCACCAAAGGCATTTAAACAGTCAAGTGTTGCAAGAATATCCTGAGAAGGTGCTATTGAGTGAATAACACTTCTTCCATTTGAAAGACCTGCACAAATCAACATTCTGTGCGCCATACTTTTTGAAGGTGGTGCTAAAATAGTGCCGTTTGGTGTACTTTTTTTAATTTTAACCTTCATAATATCAGTCCTTTAAAAGATAATCTATTGCATCTGTATATCCCTTTATGCCTATGCCTGAAATAGTGGTTTTACAAGCAAGACGGATGTAGCTTATTTTTCTGAATTCTTCTCTTGCGTCCACATCTGAAATATGCACTTCAACAGTTGGAACACCAACTGCCTTTACTGCATCTAAAAGTGCGATACTTGTGTGAGTGTAAGCGCCAGGATTTATAACAATTCCGTCAAAATTATTATAGGCAGAGTGGATTTTGTCAACTAAATCACCTTCGTGGTTAGACTGATAAAATTCAACATGCACATTTTTTTCTTTGCAGTGATTTTCAATAAACTCACAAAGGTCTTTGTATGTTGTTTTACCGTAAATATCAGGCTCTCTTACACCGAGCATATTTAAGTTAGGTCCGTTTATAACCAGTATTTTCATAGCTTACTCCATATAGTTAATTATTTTTTTTGCCACATCTTCAGGCGTACAGTTAGCCTTAATTACAACATCGGCAGATGATAAATATTTTTCGTATCTTTCGTTGTATCTATTTATGATGGCATCTTTATCTTTTGCAAGAGGTCTGTCATCTGTAGGGATGAGGCTTTCAAGAGGTCTGTCTATAAAAAAGACAACTCCGTTTGATTTAAGTGCGTCAACATTCTCTTCTTTAAGAATTGCACCGCCACCGGTTGCAATTATTGTTGCATTGTTTTTGGAAGCATCTTTTACTGCATCTGTTTCAAAATCTCTGAAAGTCTTTTCTCCGTATTTTTCAAATATTTCAGTAATACTTCCGTGTTCTTTAATAATCAAATCGTCTGTATCAACGAAACTTTTGACGGCTATTTCTGCAAGTATTTTACCAACAGTAGATTTTCCGCAACCTGGCATACCGATCAGAATAATATTTCTTTTTTCTTTTGAAATTTCATTGTAGACCTTGTTTATAATTTCTGCATCATATTTGGTATCAATAAATTTTTCGGATGCAAAAACTGCCTGAGCAACAAGCATATAAAGACCTGATTGCGCCTTAATTCCTTTTTTTAATGCAGAGCGAACAAGCTTTGTTACAATTGGGTTGTAAACTGCATCAAGTACACCGTCAACCAAAGGGAAATCATCAAGGTTAATGGGAGAGGAGTAATTATCAGGAAACATTCCGCAAGGGGTGGTGTTTATTATAATCTGTGCATCACTGTGAAGCTTTTTTGCATCCTCATAAGTTACGCCATTTTTTCTGCTGACCTTAATAACCTCTTTTGCACCCTTGCTTTTTGCAACTGCGGTTGCAGTTTTACTTGTTCCGCCTGTGCCTAAAACAAGAACTTTTTTATCTTTAAAATCAAGTTCTGTTTTGTCGGCAAGAACACTCATTCCCATAAAATCTGTGTTGTAGCCGTAAAGCTTTCCATCTTTATTAACAATGGTATTAACTGCACCGATTTCCTTTGCAGCGTCGTCAATATAATAAAGATAGGGGATTACCGCTTCTTTATATGGTATGGTAACATTGATGGCTTTAAAGTTTTTTTCGTTCATAAAGTCATCAAGGTTTTCCCTTGCAATTTCGCAAAGCTCATAATTATAGTCAGCTATTTTATTGTGAATTTCCTTTGAAAAGCTATGAGCCAAATGCTCACCAATACATCCGTACTGCATTATGAATTTCCTTTCAGGTAGTCTGTACCATAGCGAAGAGCAAGTATATCGCAAATAGCAAGTGCAACAACGCTATCAACAACAACTCTCGCTCTGTGGATTATGGCAGGATCATGTCTGCCTTTAATTTCAATTTCTGTGTTTTCTTTGTTGATAAAATTAACTGTGTCCTGCTTTTTATAAATAGATGGTGTTGGTTTAACTGCACAACTAAAAATAACTGGCATACCATTAGTAATACCACCGTTAATACCACCATTGTTGTTTGTTTTGGTTACAATTTCACCGTCTTTTATTTCGAATTGGTCGTTTGCCTCGCTTCCCATCATATCTGCCATTTCAAAACCTTTGCCAAACTGCACACCCTTAACCCCTGGAATAGAGAAAAGAATGTGTGAAAGAACACTTTCAAAAGAGTCAAACCAAGGTTCTCCCAAACCTGCAGGAAGACCAACTACTGCAGTTTCAAGAATTCCTCCAACGCTATCACCATCATTTGAAGCAGTTTTTATGGCATCAATCATTTTTTCTTTTGAAGCTTCATTAAAAACTGCAAAGTCAGTATTTTCGAGAGTTTTTATATCTGTAATAATATCTGCAAAGTCTCTGTCTGAAATACCTGCACATTTTTTAATGTGTGTGCCGATATATATTCCTTTTTCTCTAAGTGCGGATATGGCAATAGCACCTGCCGCAACAAGTGGTGCAGTAACTCTTCCGCTGAAATGTCCGCCGCCTCGAAAGTCCTCAAAGCCGTGATATTTACAGTTCGCAGTATAGTCTGCGTGTCCAGGACGGGCAAGATTTCTTGTTTCACTGTAATCCTTGCTTTGAGTGTTGTTGTTTTTTATGGTAAGGCACACAGGTGTACCTGTAGTTCTTCCGTTAAAAACACCGCTTGAAATTATAACCTCGTCAGCCTCTGTACGCTTGGTTGAAAGTTCACCTTTGGCACGGCGTTTGTCCATTTGCGATGCAATAAAGTCAGTATCAACCTTAATTCCGGGTGCAAGTCCGTCAAGGACTGCACCTATTTCGCTTCCGTGGCTTTCCCCGAATATAGTTACGCTCACACTGTTTCCAAATGTGTTCTTCATTAAATCACATCCTTTGTAATTTGTGAAATTTCCTCTAATGTAAGTTTTTTCATTTCAAACTCACCAGGAATGTTTACATAAATAACGGTAATTTTATCTCTGTCAATCTTTTTATCGTGCTTTATGGCATTTAAACAAGCATCTTTATCAAGAGCAATACTTGTAGGCAAATCAGCCTTTTTAAGTACATTTATAAGTCGATTTCGAACCTCTTCACCACACATAGGTATCATACCAAGTGCAACACATTCGCCGTGATAAAGCTTTTGTGTGCTTTCAACTGCGTGACCTATTGTATGTCCGAAATTCAGAATTTTTCTTAGTCCGTTTTCTTTTTCGTCCTGCTGAACAACCATTCGTTTAATCTCAAGAGATTTTATAATAATTTCGTCAATGTTTTCAAGTATGTCTTTTGTTTCAAACAAATCGAAAAGCTCTGCATCTGATGTAAGAGACATTTTTATAGCCTCTGCAAGACCGTTTGAAATCTGTCTTTCAGGAAGAGTTTTTAAAACATCAGGATCAATTAAAACTTTCTTTGGTTGATAGAAAGCACCCACAATATTTTTAATTCCGTTAAGATTAATTGCAACTTTTCCGCCGATTGAAGAATCAATCTGTGAAAGCAGGGTAGTGGGAATGTTGTAAAAATCTATTCCACGCATAAATGATGATGCCACAAACCCTGAAAGGTCACCAACAACACCACCGCCAACTGCAACAACGCAGTCGCCTCTTGTAAAATTATTCTCAAGAAGAACAGATAAAAGATGCTCATAGATTTTGAAGCTCTTACTTCCTTCACCCTGAGCTACACATTCAATAACAGGTGATTTACACTGGTGTGCAATACATTTACTGTATTCTTCAGGCACACCGTCATCAGTTACAATAAGAACCTTCCTGTTAAGGTCAAGAAGCTCTCCTGCCTTTTTGAGACAACCTCTTTCAACAACAATATCATAACTGTTTTTGCCTAAATCCATATTTATAATCATAATTTTTCCCTCATAGAGTAATTACCTACAACCTTAAGAGAGTCGCAGTATTTTTTAAGTTCTTCAACCATCTGCTGACCATCAGGGCTGTTTATATTTCCCTCTGCTTCAACATAAAAATAATATTGCCATTTTTCATCCTTAACAGGTCTGCTTCGTAAAACTTTCATATTAAAACCATGATTTCCGATAACATTAATTGCTTTTGCCAAAGCACCTGCAACGTGTCCAACAGTAAATAAAAGAAGAAAATTGTTGTCAGTTGTTTTGTCTGTGTTTTCGGCTCTTGAAAATACTGCAAATCGAGTTGTGTTGAAATTACTTGCGTTTATATCACTTTCAATAATATCAAGCCCATAAAGCTCTGCAGTTTCCTTACTTGCAATAGCACCGATGCTTTTATCGTTTGCCTCTGCAACCTTTTGAGCAGCGATTGCAGTATTTGAAGCCTGGGTTTCATCAAGATTATGCTCTTTTATGAATTTTGCACATTGTGAAAGTGCCTGAGGATGGCTCATAACCTCACGAATGTCTGAAATTTTAGCACCCTTAACACCTAAAAGGTTTTGAGATACAGTAAGGTCATAAACACCGTTTATATAAAGATTGCCCTTAAACATTAAGTCAAGCACCTGACCAACTTCTCCTGAATAACTGTTTTCAATTGGAAGAACTGCACATTCACATTCTCCTGAAACAACTGCATTATATGCAGATTCAAAATCAGAGTAGGGGATTTTGTAGCCATCAGGGAAGATTTTTCCTGATGCTATGTGTGCAAAAGCACCCTCAACACCGCTATATGCAACCTTCATACCTGAAATAAGCTTGTGCTGATACTGTCTTGAAAGCTTCATTGTTGATTTTAAGAAATTCACATAATAAGAACGGATTTCATCATCATCGATAAGCTTTGAGTTCTTTTCAATAACCTCTATTTCTCTTACTGCATCATAAACAGGCAGACCGTGCTCCTGCTTATGCTCCGCAACAAGCTTTGAAGCCTCCATTCTAAGTGTGAAAAGCTCTGCCATTTTTTTATCTGTTTCGTTAATAATTTCTCTTGCTTTTTCTAATTTGTTCATTTGTTTATCCTCACAAATTGTCTGCAATATCATAGATAAGTTTTTGTGTCTTATCCCATCCAAGGCAAGGGTCTGTAATAGACTTGCCGAATATATGTTCGCCAATAGCCTGAGCACCATCTTCAATATAGCTTTCAATCATAAGACCTTTAACAAGTCTCTTAATATCATCATTCTGATTTCTGCTATGAACAACATCTTTTGCAATACGGATTTGTTCAAGATATTTTTTGCCTGAATTGTTGTGGTTTGTGTCAACAATAACAGAAGGATTTAAAAGCTTTGTATTATTATATAATTCATTAACTCTCAAAAGGTCTTCGTAGTGGTAATTTGAAACACTTCTTCCTGAGTAGTCAACATATCCTCGAAGAATTGCGTGTGCATAAGGATTACCGTCACTTGTAACCTCCCATCCACGATAAAGGAAAGTGTGGCTTGACTGTGAAGCAACAATGGAATTCATCATAACAGTTAAGTCGCCACCTGTTGGGTTCTTCATACCAACTGGAGCCTCAAGACCACTTGCAGTAAGTCGGTGTTGCTGATTTTCAACCGATCTTGCACCAATAGCAACATAAGATAAAATATCTGATAAATAACGGTAATTTTCAGGGTAAAGCATCTCGTCTGCACAAGTGAAATCATAGTCCTTAAGTGCAGATAAATGAAGGTCTCTTATTGCAACTATGCCCTTGTACATATCAGGCTTTTCATCAGGATCTGGCTGATGAAGCATACCCTTGTAGCCCTGACCTGTTGTTCGTGGCTTGTTTGTATATATTCTCGGAATAATGATAATCTTGTCTGAAACCTCATCTTCTATTTTCCTGAGCCTTGAAATATATTCTAAAACAGGCTCACTGTGGTCTGCAGAACAAGGTCCGATAATAAGTATAAATTTATCTGATTTGCCCTCGAAAACGGCTTTGATACCATTATCTCTTTCTTCCTTTACCTTAATCATTTTTTCGGTAAGAGGGAATTCTTCTTTTACTTCCTTTGGAATTGGAAGTTTTCTGTGGAAATTCATTGACATTGAAAACACCTCGATTAAAAATTTTTGTTGGAAGCGAGAGGGAAGAGTAAAAAAATACGCCCTCCGCAATCCTGTTAAGGATACAGAGGACGAGATAATCATATTCCCGTGGTACCACCTCAGTTTATCGCTTTCTCACGGAAGCGACCTTGCCAGGTACAAGCATACCTTAGTTCTATAACGGGAACACCCGGTAACGCCTACTTGAAATTGTTCAGCGTACTGCTAACAGAAGGAATTCGTCAAGGTCATCACCATTGCCTCGCACCAACCGACAACTCTCTCAAGGCTCTTCCCAAGCTACTTATTTCTGCTCAAACGCATTTAAATTATGGGGTAATTATAGCACCCTGAAATTCAAAAGTCAAGAAGTTTTTTGAAAAAATTTATTGAAAATCAGAAAAATCCCATTTTACTAACAGGTATTTATTTTATGTAATAAACCTCAGCGCCGTCATCTCTCATAACAGTTTTTATTTTTTCTTCTGCATTTTCAAAAAATGCCATTATCTCAGGTTCTTTAGCTTCCTTTGAACCATATTGTCCAAGAGTCATACCGTGCTTTTGAACATAAGTATTATTTTTCATCTCAGGAAGATACTCTTCTTTTTCAGCAACAATGTGAACTAAGCGATATGCACATCTGTCCAAAATATTATTATGAATTTTAAAGTTTATTGCGGTGTTGTCATAGCTCCAGCCCTTTATGAGAGCAGGGGTGTATGTGTTGTGTCTTTGTTGTCCCCAACCATATCCACCAAAGCGAAGTATGTTATTCTTAATTTCAATCGTGTCCATAATACTTCCTGTGCCTTTTGATCTTTCTTCAAGGAAGTATTCTATTGAATATACACAGTGTTCCATAAGATTATTACTGTAGCAAACATCTTTCATTACAAATTTATCTCCAAAAGTTGTAACCTGATGTGTTGCACCTGCATCATATACCTGATAAATATAGTTGTTATCTATTAAAAAGTCTGTGCATCCGCCATAAACCTCAATACCGTTGCCGTATCTTGTTACACCGCCTCGTTTTTCAGGAGTATAGTTTGGATCTGTAGCCATATATGTCTGAATGCAACCGCCTATCCAGCCAATTTCACAGTTTGTAACGTGAAGGCCTTTAACATCAGGCGCAAAGGCAGAAACAGCAAAGTTTGCATATTTCATACAAAGATTATCCACCTTAACATCATCGATTGACCACACTCTTACAATACATGTTCTTGGAACTGCTTCAATATCTTTGTAAACTTCTCCAGGGTTTCCTTTATCGCAACGAAGGTAAAGATCACCAAAACAGGTTTCATCAATTACAGGGATAGGGAAGTCCTCGCCTTTAGAAGGCTCGGTTGTAAAATTATCTTCAAAGTACCAGTAAATATCAAGGTCGCCTGTAAGCTCTTTTGTTACGTCAAATTCCACATTTTCTTTCCAACGGCAGTAGAATTTTCCGTACCTGTAGCTTGGTATGTGTTTATAGGAATGCTTTTCGCCACCGTTAAACACCAATGTTCCGCAGTCTAAAATTTTTTCATTAAGCTTCCAGATGTTACTTTTTTCATTATATAAAGTCCATAGAGATGCATCACCAAGATTTTTGTTCCAGGCATAGAATTTAGGTTTTTCTCCTTCTCCGTAAGCACAGTATGTAACACCATTTTGAGAAAGAATTGTTCCTCTGAAAAGGTTCCCTCTTTTAAAACGAACACCGTCACCTGGCATAAAAGCCTCTTTATTTACTCTGTCAATGGTTTTCCAGGGTGTATCAGGAGATTTTCCGTCGTTTTCGTCGTTTCCGTCATTACTTACATAATATGTTGTACCTTTGATTTCAATAGTGTCTTTTGCATTTAAAATTTCTTTTTTCAGCTTTTCTGCCTCATTGTCAAGCGTTTTTAAAATTTCAATTGTAGCTTCTTTCATATTTTTTCACTGTTTATAACCTTTCCGTTGAAATCTTTCCATATAAATTCGCCGTTTTCAAGTATCATATATCCGTGGTGTGAGTTTTCTTTCGGAATTGACACCGACCCTGGGTTTAAGTGGTTATTATCATATGTTGGAACGTGAGTGTGTCCCTGAATGTATATGTCATTTTCACCCAACGGTGGTTTTTCCTTGTGCCCGTGCGCAAAATATATAAGTTTTCCGTTTTCGTATAAAACTGCATAATCTGCAAGAATTGGGAACTTTAAAACCATCTGGTCAACCTCTGTGTCACAGTTACCTCGCACACAGAGAATTTTTTCTTTTATATTATTTAAAAACTCAATAACTTTTTTAGGGTTGTAATCCTTCGGCAAATCATTTCTTGGTCCATGATATAAAATATCACCAAGAAGTACAAGCTTGTCAGCTTTTTCTGTTTCAAAAGCCTTTAAAAGCTCTTTGCAGAAATAAGAAGAGCCGTGTATATCTGATGCAATTAAAAATTTCATATTTTCACCTCAAAAACATTTTACAATAATTTTTAAAATTTGTCTATAGCCATATAATTTTATCACAAAAAATAATTGACAACATAAATATAAAAGTATATAATAAAACATTATAAAATTTATGAGGTTATAAATGATTTGCAATAATATTTTAGAGGCAATAGGGAATACTCCCATTATAAGACTTTCAAAAATGGCAGAGCCTGACAGTGCAGAAATTCTTGTTAAATTTGAAGGCCTTAATGTTGGCGGTTCAATCAAAACAAGAACTGCTTACAATATGATACTTGATGCAGAGAAAAAAGGTCTTTTAAATAAAGATACAATAATCGTTGAACCAACAAGCGGAAATCAGGGCATTGGTCTTGCTCTTGTAGGGGCCGTAAGAGGCTATAAAACAATTATTATTATGCCTGACTCTGTTTCTGAAGAAAGAAGAAAGCTCGTTAAGCATTACGGAGCAGATGTAATCCTCGTTCACGATGCAGGAGATATAGGTGCTTGTATTGAAGAATGTCTTGAAACTGCTCTTAAAATGCAAAAAGAAAATAAAAATGTTTTTGTTCCTCAACAGTTTGAAAATCCTGCAAACCCTGAAATTCAGCGAACACAGACTGCAGTTGAAATTTTAAATCAGGTAAATAAGCCTATTCACGGCTTTTGTTCAGGAATTGGAACAGGCGGAACTATTACAGGTATCGGCGAGGTTTTAAAAGAAGCTAATCCTGATATGCAAATCTGGGCAGTTGAGCCTGAAAATGCTGCTATCCTTTCAGGAGGCTCTATCGGCACTCATCTGCAAATGGGTATCGGTGACGGTATTATCCCAGAAATTTTAAACACAGAAATCTTTAATGATGTTTGCATTATAAAAGACATCGAGGCAATCACTTGTGCAAAAGAACTTGCTTCAAAGGAAGGTATTATGTGCGGTATATCAGGTGGCACAAATGTTGCTGCGGCAATAAAACTTGCTAAAAAGCTTGGTAAAGGCAAAACTGTTGTTACAGTTCTTCCTGATACTGCAGAAAGATATTTTTCTACACCACTTTTTGAAGAATAAAATTTTATTATACACAGGAGGTAATTTTATGTTAAACACTAATGTTAGACCTGACTCTATGGAAAGAATTACAACAAAAGAACTTGCTGACAAATTCATCGAAGAACAAGTTGAACTTGTAAGACAGCAGGTTGGTGACAAGAAAGTATTACTTGCACTCTCTGGCGGTGTGGACAGCTCTGTTGTTGCTGCACTTCTTATTAAAGCAATCGGCAAACAGCTTATCTGCGTTCACGTTAATCACGGACTTATGCGTAAAGGTGAAAGCGAACAGGTTGTTGAAGTTTTTGGTAAAGAACTTGATGCAAACCTTATCTATATTGATGCAACAGACAGATTTTTAGATAAGCTTAAAGATGTTGCAGATCCTGAAACAAAGAGAAAAATCATCGGTGGCGAATTCATCGTTGTATTTGACGAAGAAGCTAAAAAATTAACAGATGTTGACTTTTTGGCTCAGGGTACAATTTATCCTGATATTCTTGAAAGCGATGGCGTTAAAGCTCACCACAATGTAGGCGGACTTCCTGAAGAAATGAAATTCGAGCTTGTTGAGCCTGTTAAACTCTTATATAAAGATGAAGTAAGAGTTGTTGGTAAAGCCCTTGGTCTCCCTGCTTCAATGGTTGACCGTCAGCCATTCCCGGGACCTGGTCTTGGTGTTCGTTGTCTTGGTGCGATCACAAAGGACAGACTCCACGCACTCAGAGAAGCAGATGCAATCCTTCGTGAAGAATTTGACAACTGCGGTCTTGCAGGAAAAGTATGGCAGTATTTCATTGCCGTTCCTGACTTCAAGAGCGTGGGTGTTCGTGACGATAAGAGATACGAAGGTTGGCCTGCAATCATCCGCGCCGTTAACACAACAGACGCTATGACTGCAACAATCGAAGAAATCCCTTATGATGTTCTTCACAAAATCACAAACAGAATCACATCAGAAGTAGAAGGCATCAACCGTGTCCTTCTCGACCTCACTCCAAAGCCAGTCGGCACAATCGAATGGGAATAAAAATTTATATAAAAAGCAAAAGGGCTGAATGAATTTACATTTGGCTCTTTTATATGAAGACATAAATAGGAGGAGATTTATTATGCTAAAAAGAATGGTTGGAATCTTTTTTTTGTTATGCATGTTAACCAGTGTTATGCCGGTGTTTGCATCAACAAACACAGTGGTAGTCATTGAAGATGTTTCAACCGGAAAAACTGAAACCGGCGGTTGTTATATTGATGTTACCCTTGATAAACCTGTCAACGGGGTTCTTGGTGTTGCATTTTATGAAAATAAGGTAATGACCGAGTTCAAGACAATGAGAATTGATATCAATACCGAATTTCCGGTTCACATTGATGTACCATCCTCGGATTGCGAGAAAGCTAAAGTGTTTATCTGGGACAATTTAGGAACTGCAAAACCTCTGGGTGATCCAAAAGATGTTACATTCGAAACATCTAATTTAAAGATTATGCACGCAGGGACTATCATCGAAAATAAGGAATATGACAATATTATCATTGCTCCCGAAGTTGGAAACGGCGAAGTAACATTAGAGTCCGTGATAATCAATGGTGATCTCATTATTCTTGGCGGTGGTTCAAGTTCCATTAAACTTGATACCTGTAGTGTTAAGGGTAAAATTACAATGGCAAAGGAAACTGGCGAAGCTCCCCGTCTTGAATTGACTAATACCCCGATAACTGCGGTAGAGGTACAAAAGCCTGCTATCATTGAGGCAGCGGATAATGCATCTGCTGTTACAAAGATTGAGGCAACCGCTAATATTGAAATCAAGGGTGAAAACACAAAAATTGATACTCTTGCAATTCCCGAAACTGCTGACAACGCCGTAGCTGTAACTGTAACGGCTGGTAGCGTTGCAACTGTTGAGGCAAAGGCTGAAACAAGTGTAACAGGTGCAAGCAATTCTGTTGATACAATTATAGCAACGGCGGCGGTAACTGCTGATTCCGAGGCAGTTCAAAAGGTGGAAATCCCCGAATCTGCAACAGAGAGCGTAAGCGTAACTGTAACAGGCGATGCATCTGTTGATGTTGAAATCAACTCAACAAGCGGTGCGGCTGTTACGGGTACAAATGTAACTGTTTCAACTACTCTTGAAACCGCTCCCGATAATATAACAGTAGGCGGTGAGGCTGTAACTCACATTCATAAATGGGGTGAGCCTGAAATAATACCTGCAACTTGTGAGCAGGAGGGTAGAAAAATCTACACTTGTACTGCTGATGGTTGCACTGACCCTGTAATGACTAAAAAAGAAAGCATCCCTGCATTAGGTCATAACTACGGTGATTGGAAACAAGCCGATAATGACTTGCATGTCCGTGAGTGTGCTAATGATAAAGACCACTATGAAAAACAAGTGCATAAATGGGATGATGGCATAATCACAACTGAGCCGACAGAAACAACAGATGGTGTAAAAACATATACATGCTCTGAATGTAAAGGAACAAAGACAGAGGTTGTGCCTGCTATTCCAGAAGAGGAGGAGCCGACATCCATTTATACCTTTGACGAAGAAAAAGGACTACGCATC
The DNA here is from genome assembly GCA_045535635.1 of Clostridia bacterium. Taxonomy (GTDB): domain Bacteria; phylum Bacillota; class Clostridia; order RGIG6154; family RGIG6154; genus RGIG8700. The sequence continues at coordinate 19,990 of JAZSLZ010000131.1, read as the reverse complement.
AAATGGACAGAAGCCAATCTTTCAGAAGGACAGTCGTACTATGTTACAATTAAAGAACCGTCATCACAGTATAATTGCACTTCTGCAAGTTTCCCTGTTGGTGCTTTTACATCAAAGGACAATATTGAGAGCGGTAAGATTTCTATAAAGGTAGATGTCGGTACAGGTTGGAAAGAAACTTCTGCTCTTTATGAGGAAAAAGAAATTGCAAATATAATTATTACTGATAGTGTTCCTACATTTACTATTGAAAAGGACGATAGCGGAATATATAAATTGGTATCCGATGCAAATGGCGGCTTGTGGGTATATCAAGTTTATAACAAAGAAGGACTTCTTACATATAGTGGAAATGCTATAAACGGTGCGATTGATTCGTATGCAAACTTTGAAAGCGGATGCAAAGTAGTGGCTCGTTATATGACATGGTCATTTAACGATGATAAAACTTTTGCTGAAATTTCATTATCTGGTATTGCAACATACACCTACAATGAATCTACTACAAGCGATGTAACAATTACATTAGTTCAGGACGGCGACAGCATTAAGGCTACCTGGACGGGAACAACTGCTCCTAACTACTACTTTGAAATTGAAGATAGCAGCGGGAAATATATAACAAGCGGATGGACAAATGGTGATGAGTGTTACACAGCAGACCTTTCTCTTTATCTTCCCAGAGCGGATGCGGACAGTAATTACACTCTTGTAGTCTATTCTGCGAACGAGAATTGGATTGTAGTTGAAGAAATAGCAAGATTAGACAACTGTTTTGAAATTACTGTTTCAGGCGATGCCGTTGAATATGATATGGCATTTAATGATGGTGAAGACGGGGTGCATAAAGTCACTTTGACGGGTGATACATTACCTAGCGGTATTCGGTTGCTTGATGCTTGGTATGATAGTTTAGGTAAAGTAAGAGGTTCAGGTTCAAGTAGCATATCAAAGAATAAAACAAATCATCAAGCAATTCAAAACGGCTACGCTTATGATTTAAGAGTTTTAACAGCTTATGCTCTTGACGGACAGACCATAAAAGCAACTATGACACCTCCCGCAAAGAAAACCTATGTAAATGAAAACGAACCCAAAATCAAGTGGAGCGATGGCGGAGCAATCGCATGGCAGGCAGTTGCAAATGCCGATGATTACAAACTGAACATATATGCAGGAAGCATCGTTGATGATGCAAAGCTTGTTGCAACCAAAAACATAGGTACTTATAGCACTGTATATTATATCGACAGCAATTTTGATTTAGCAGAGCTGGCAGAAAATAAAGATACCGTCTTTACAGTTGAACTACTGGCACTTGATGCAAATGATAATGTGATTGAAACAGTTGGAATATTGGCAGAGGGTATAAATTTAACCTTTACCGGAGCTGCTCCCGAATTTAGCTTTGAGGTAACAGGCGAAAAAACTTACACCATAACTTTTGCTGAAGGAACTCCTGACGGAATGAGATATGTACGATGGTTTGATGCAAACAATCAACTGTCGGGCGGCAAATCAGGCTTTGGTATGACACAACTGACACACACATATGAAAGAGCTTATGCTTTTGCTGAAGGTGATACAATCAAGGTTTATATAGCAACAGTAGATACTATCACGGATACCGTATGGACTATTACCAGAACACCTGATGCGGTACAGACATATACCACAGAAGAAACAGATGCTTCTCTTCTTTCGTTCCGCAAATGGAATACTGATATAATGTTTGACGGATATGATGATGTTAAAGATACAAAGAGCCTTGAGGTTAATGGAGTTAAGGTGGTATCAAGACAAACAGAAACTATGAGTGTGTTCCTCTTTAATTACGACCAGACAAAGGGAAATATTACAGATGCAGATTTTGTTGTGGAACTTGATGGTGTTGAAAAGGAAAGAATTAAGGGAAATGTTGATGTGACGCTTTCAAATAAAGATGTTGCATTTACAATAAATACAGACGGAACATTGTCTTTCGATGCAACCACACACGGCAGCTTTGCTTATAATATAACAACAAAGGACGGAAAGACTCATCATGATGGTAGTAGAATAGCCTTTAATAATGGTACATTGGTGCCTGGTTGGACGCTCCCGACTCTTACTGATGGTGAAACAATCAATATTATGCATATTGATTGTACCTATGACGAAACTACTAAGGCGATTTCTGCAACTATATCAAAGCATACAAGTAAGACCTATACCGCAACAAACGCTAAAGACATTTGGTTTAGTGAAGATGGTGACGGAATATATGTAGAGTGGAAAGAGGCAGAGCTTGCAACTGGCGAAAAGTATTTTATCACAATGCGAGAACCCGAAAGCCTGTTTACCCGAACAAAAGCAAAGTTGGATTTAGGTACTTTTTTTGATGAAAGTGATATTGTAAATGGCAAACTTTCAATAAAGGTTGATAAAGGAACAAGCTGGAACGATGTTGAAAATCTTTATGATGAAAAGGAATTTGCCAATGTTACTTTAACCAATACTACCCCCGACTTCACTATTGAAAAAGATAGTACAGGAAAATATAAGTTTGTATCCGACTTATCAGGTGGCGCTTGGGTTTATACCACATATGACGGAAATGGCAACCTTATGTATGTAGGAAATGTGGTTAATGGAGCAATAGATACTTATGCTAATTTTGCTGACGGACATACTGTAAAAGCGCGCTATATAACTTGGACACTTAACAATGACAAAACTTTTGCAGAATTTACGGTGTCTAACATTGCAACCTATACCTACAAGGAATCTACTTCAAGTGATGTAAAAATTGCCCTTGTGCAAAATGGAACCAGTATAAATGCAACTTGGACTGGGGCAAATTGTGATAATGGATATACTTGGGCTTTGATAGAAGATGGTGATATTCATCAACTTGATTTTGTTGGAAAAAATGTGTCTTCAACCGCAGATTTTAAGCCTTGTCTTACCCGAATTGAATCGGGTGTACACTCTTATGATTTTGTACTTTATGAGTATGATGAAAGTGCAGAAGATTGCATTGGAAAAGAACTTGGTAGATTAAATAATGCTATTGAGGTAACTATTACAGGAGAAGCAGTAGATTACACAATGTCATTTATTGCTTCCGCTGATGGACAGTATCAAATAACATTAGACGATGTTCCAAATGTAGGAGATACCTACTTAACAAATTGGAATAGGAACAGGTCAAATTATTCAAGTATATATGTAAGTGACGGAACCCAAACCTATACAGAGACTACCTTTATGGGAGCACTTCAAGATGGTGATATTTATGATTTACGCTTACTTACCACCTATACACTTGACGGACAGACCTTAAAAGCTGTTATGACACCGCCGTCAACGAAGACCTATCACAGTCAGCCTGTTTACATTGTTTCAAGTGGAAATATAGGCATCGTCTTGCGTGTAGTGTGTCCGTTGCCTGATGCTCCGTTTACTATGCCTAGCGGGGCAACAAACTTGAATGGCATTGTTAAAACCGCAACTCTTAAATGGGGCGATACAGAAATCATAACAGTAAACGGTAATACTATCCGTTATAAAGATGGACTTGGATATTATTTTAATATTAATATTGGAAATGGATATGACAGCAAATTAGAAGGAATGACATTGACCTTCACTCCTGCGGAAAATGCAGGTTTTGAAGAGTTTACTGTTACAAATGATACCTTTGTTTATAGTCACACAGACAGCGAAGAACCAATGCCACAAGATGGTTATACAGTAAGGTATTCTGAAGCAGATTCAAAAATATTTTTTGAAAATTTAGATTTAAAGGCAAACTATGACTTAGTTTATATTGACAACAGTGTCGGAATTTATGATGGTTATACGCTCCCGATTGATTATGATACCGAGGATAGATTTTGTGTCCGTATAACAGATTGGGCTCCTTGGAGTCAATATGACGGACGTGATTTCAGCCTTACAAAAACAACGGCAATAATCAGTGGAAACAGCGTAACTTTTGAAACGAGCAAGCCTGTACATCCTATGAACTCTGGAAGATACTTTGGTGATGTGCGTGCTGAATCTCCCGTAGTGTTGAATTTTGACAGAGGCGACGGAGAGTTAAAAGACGGCGTTTTCACCTGTAGCACAAATGACAATGCGACTTATGAAAAAATGGAAATTGAATTCAGTACACCAGATGGAGAATATTGGCGTAGTCCAGGTCGTATTTCAACCAGTGCAACAAAGACAGCAAGTTCCTTTATTTCCTCAACTTTTGGTGCATTTGCAGGGAATATAAGCGATTTAAGCGAACTTTATCTGTTGATAGTGCCTGAAAATGAATCTGATACAAAAGACTATCCATTGCTTCTAAAAATAAAGAGAGAGCGTGGAAGCGATATTACGGCAGATGAACTAAAATACAGTTTCGCTGGCAATACGGATTATTACTATGAACTTTTTGCCAAAACCGCAACTGGTGCAACATCAAGGCTTAATCCTACAGTTGCAAAAAACGGAACTGTTAGCGGTCATATAAATGCAGATATGGTGAATCCAGCAATCTACTCTTGGGACGGAAACTTTACCAAAGAAGATGACGGTACATATTCAATTACTATGACATACCAATTACTTAAATTAGAATAAAATCACATAATTTTCGGCGGCACCATTGCAAAATGTAAGCGGTGCCGCCGGTTTTTTGTCTTAATATTTTATAAAAATCTATTGTTTTTTATAAATAAGGCGAAATGTTTTATAAAAGCTTATAGTCATTTTTATAAAATCATATAAAAAGTTTTATAAGAAGAAAAAAATAGCCACACCTTAACAACCAACTTTATAAAATTATGAGCCTTTTTCAACGATGCGAACAGTGTTTTTTATTGTAATCTCAACATAAAAAACTGCTCACAGAAAAAAGTTATGGGCACAAAACAGATATGGCATCTAAGGATATTTAAAATAATTTAAAAAATCTAATTGTGGCATAATATATAGTAAAAACATCAGAAAGGTAGGTTTTGGTTATTAATTTACTTCATATGAAGTATGCAATAGAAGTTGCAAAGGCAGGTTCACTGAATAAAGCAGCACAAGTTCTTATGATTGCCACACCTAATATCAGCCGTTCTATAAAAGAACTTGAAAGTGACTTGGGCATAACTATATTTGAGAGAAATGCTTCAGGCGTTAAGCTAACACCTGAAGGCGAAGAGTTTATGGGGTTTGCCAATGAAATATTAAGCCAGATCAGCAGAGTGGAAAAATACTATAAAGATGGAGTCCCTCACAAAAGGACTTTCTCAATTTCGGTTCCCCGCGCCTGTTATATTTCGGAAGCGTTTTCACAATTTACTAAAGAAATTGGTAAAGAACCATGTGAAATTTTCTATAAAGAAACAAATTCACAACGCACCGTTCGTAATATGCTTGAACACGATTATAAGCTTGGAATTATCCGTTATGCGGAAAATTATGATAAGTATTTTAAAGCAATGCTTGAGGAAAAAGGATTTGGTTTTGAAATTGTGTGTGATTTCACCTATTCACTGATTATGAGTGCAGAAAACCCTCTTGCACAAAAGGAAATAATCAAATCTGATGATTTAAGAGATTATATAGAAATAGCCCACGCAGATCCTTATGTTCCTTCTATGCCTGTATCAAAAGTTGTAAAAGAAGAATTACCTGATAACATAGACAGAAGAATATTTATATTTGAAAGAGCCAGTCAGTTTGAATTACTTCATGCTAATCCAGAAACATTTATGTGGGTATCACCAGTGCCAAAAAGACTTCTTGAAAGGTATAATCTGGTTAAGAAGAAGAGTGAAGATAACAGAAAAGTGTATAAGGATATTCTTATTTACAGAGAAGGTTACAAATTTTCTGAACTTGACAATATATTTATTAAAAAACTGTGTGAATCAATAAGAAAATATTTGTAAATTTTAAAAAATGTCTGACATTAAGAAAGTCAGGCATTATTTTTTTTGCAATTTGGTTATTTTAATACAGGGGTTATCTAAAATGATAATACGATTTATCTTATAAAAGAATTCCCAAGACTAAAAAATGATGCTAAAGTATTAATGAAGTAAGCAGATAGGAGGAACAGTTATATTATGGAAAACAAAGTTTATCATATTATAGATAGCATTGAAAGGCTTGAAGAAGAAGTTAAACTCAAAAAAGATGCACAGAAGATTTTCGCAACCTACACACAGGAGCAAGTTGATAAAATTTTCCTTGCGGCGGCGTCTGCAGCAAACAAAGCAAGACTTTCACTTGCGAAAATGGCGGTTGAAGAAACAGGTATGGGAGTTGTAGAAGATAAAGTTATTAAGAATAACTATGCATCTGAATATGTTTACAATGCTTATAAGGATACAAAGACATGTGGTATTGTCGATGAAGATAAAGCATATGGAATTAAGAAGATTGCAGAACCAATTGGGGTAATTGCGGCGGTAATTCCTACAACAAATCCTACATCAACAGCAATTTTTAAATGTCTTTTAGCGTTAAAGACAAGAAATGCCATCATTATCTCTCCGCATCCGAGAGCGAAGAATTGCACAATCGCAGCTGCAAAATTAATTCTCGAAGCTGCAGTTGCAGCAGGTGCTCCTGAAGGAATAATTGGATGGATAGATGTTCCTTCTCTTGATATGACAAACACAGTTATGAAAGAAGCGGACATCATACTTGCAACAGGGGGACCGGGAATGGTTAAGGCTGCATATTCGAGCGGAAAACCTGCTATTGGTGTTGGTGCGGGAAACACACCTGCAGTTATAGATGACAGTGCAGATATTTTACTTGCGGTTAACTCAATCATCCACTCTAAAACATTTGATAACGGTATGATTTGTGCTTCTGAACAGTCCGTAATCGTTCTTGAAAATGTATATGAAATGGTAAAAGAAGAATTTTCAAAAAGAGGCTGCTATTTCTTAAACGATAAGGAAACAGAGATTGTAAGAAAAACAATTATAATTAACGGAGCTTTAAATGCCAAAATTGTTGGACAACCGGCAAATAAGATTGCAGAACTTGCAGGTTTTAAAGTTCCTGAGGGAACAAAAATCCTTATTGGGGAAGTAGAAAGTGTTGAAATTACGGAAGAATTTGCACACGAAAAGCTTTCACCTGTTCTTGCTATGTACAAAGCAAAGAGTTTTGAAGATGCACTTGATAAGGCAGAAAAGCTTGTTGAAGATGGTGGTTTTGGTCATACATCTTCTGTATATCTTAACGAAGTTACAGAAACAGAAAAAATCAATACATTTGCAGCAAGAATGAAAACCTGCAGAATTTTGGTTAATACCCCTTCTTCTCATGGTGGTATCGGAGATTTATATAATTTCAAACTCGCTCCGTCACTTACACTGGGTTGCGGTTCATGGGGTGGCAACTCTGTGTCAGAAAATGTTGGTGTTAAGCACCTTTTAAACATTAAAACAGTAGCAGAAAGAAGGGAAAATATGCTTTGGTTTCGTGCACCTGAAAAAGTATATATTAAGAAAGGCTGTTTGCCTGTAGCATTAGATGAACTTAAAAATGTAATGGGTAAAAAAAGAGCATTTATTGTAACTGACACATTTCTTTATGAAAATGGTTATACAAAAGCTATAACAGACAAGCTTGACGAAATGGGTATTGTACACACAACATTCTTTGATGTACAACCTGATCCAACACTCTTAAATGCTAAAAACGGCGCAGCACAGATGCAGGTATTTAAACCTGACACAATTATCGCTATTGGTGGCGGCAGTGCAATGGATGCAGCGAAGATTATGTGGGTTCTTTATGAACATCCTGATACAGATTTTATGGATATGGCAATGAGATTTATAGATATAAGAAAAAGAGTTTATACTTTCCCTAAAATGGGCGAAAAAGCATACTTCATTGCAATCCCTACTTCTGCAGGTACAGGATCTGAGGTTACACCTTTTGCAGTTATCACAGACGAACAGACAGGCGTTAAATATCCTCTTGCAGACTATGAACTTATGCCTGATATGGCAATTGTAGATACAGATTTACACATGTGTGCGCCAAAAGGTCTTACCGCTGCATCAGGTATTGATGCTGTAACACACGCAATTGAGGCTTACGCTTCAATGTTTGCAACAGATTACACAGACGGACTTGCACTTAAAGCGCTTAAGACTATATTTGATTACTTGCCAAGAGCTTATGAAAACGGTGAGACAGATGTTGAAGCAAGAGAAAAAATGGCAAATGCTGCAACAATAGCAGGTATGGCATTTGCAAATGCATTTCTTGGAGTATGTCACTCTATGGCTCATAAATTGGGTAGCTTCCACCACTTACCTCACGGTGTTGCAAATGCTCTTATGATTGAAGAAGTGTTAAGATTTAATGCTGCTGAAGCTCCTGTAAAGATGGGAACATTCTCTCAGTATGACCACCCACACACACTTGCTCGTTATGCAGAAGTCGCTGATTACCTTGGAATTAAAGGAAATTCAGATGCAGAAAAGCTTGAAGGAATTATTAAGGCGATTAATGATCTTAAAGTAAAAGTGGGGATTAAAAAAACTATCAGAGATTACGGTGTTGATGAAAAATTATTCCTTGATAATCTTGATGAAATGGTAGAACAGGCATTTGACGACCAGTGCACCGGTGCAAACCCAAGGTATCCTCTTATGGCAGAAATCAAACAGATGTATTTAAATGCTTATTATGGCAAACACATTGAAAGACAAATGTAAAGAATGAACCAGTTTTAAAGGAGGAATAAAATATGAAACTTGAAAGAGTTATTGCAGTCAGAAATAATAAAACAATTTATCGAGACAAAGACAGATGCGTTAAGGTGTTCGATGAGACTTATTCAAAAGCTGATGTGCTTAATGAAGCACTAAATCAGGCAAGAATTGAAGAAACAGGTCTTAATATTCCTAAAGTTCTTGAAGTAACTCTGGTTGACGGAAAATGGGCAATCATTTCAGAATATGTTACAGGAAAGACTTTGGCACAGCTTATGGAAGATGAGCCACATAAGAAAAATGAATATATTGAGCTTCTTGTAGATACTCAGCTTGAGGTACACTCAAAGAAATCACCGCTTCTTAATAAGCTTAAAGACAAAATGAGCCGTAAAATCAGTGCTGCCGAGCTTGATGCAACCATAAAATATGACCTTCATACAAGACTTGAAGGTATGCCTAAACACACTAAGGTTTGTCATGGAGATTTCAATCCATCAAATATCATAATTACAGATTATGGAAAAGCATATATTTTAGACTGGTCTCATGCAACACAGGGCAATGCTTCTGCAGATGCGGCAAGAACTTATCTTTTATTCCATCTTGCAGGAGATACTATTGGAGCAAAAACATACCTTGATTTGTTTTGCAAGAAAAGTGATACAGCAAAACAGTATGTGCAGAAGTGGATGCCGATTGTAGCTGCTTCACAGTCTGTTAAAGGCAATGAAAAAGAAAGAGAATTTCTTCTTTCCTGGGTAGATGTAGTAGATTATGAATGATAACTGAAATGGTGATTTGGAAAAAGAGTCATATAAAAATTGTACCTGAATAGTTAATGAAAAATGCTCGTTAAAAGCTGTCGCGTTCGCGACAGCTTTTTGTGTTTTATCAGATGTTTACAGACAGGTTGACAGATGTAAAGTTATATGTTAACATATATAATAATTTATGCAGTTTATGAGGGGAAACTACAATGGAAAAGCAAATAGAGAATCTGAAAAAAAAGAAAAACGCAGTTATACTTGCACATTACTATGCACCTGAGGAGGCACAAAAAGTTGCCGACTATGTAGGCGATTCCTTTTATCTGGCAAAGATTGCAAGGAAAACTAAAGCAGATATTATTGTTTTTTGCGGTGTTTCTTTTATGGGAGAAAGTGCAAAAATATTAAATCCTGACAAAAAAGTACTTATGCCTGATTTGTCTGCAGACTGTCCTATGGCTCACATGGTTAAGAATGGAAAGATTGAAGAAATGAGAAACAAATATGATGACCTTGCAGTTGTGTGCTACATAAATTCAACGGCGGAGCTTAAATGCTTAAGTGATGTGTGTGTAACATCGTCAAATGCGGTGAAGATTGTAAAAGCGCTTCCAAATAAAAATATTTTCTTTATTCCTGACCGTAACCTTGGCAAATTTGTGGCACAGCAGGTTCCGGAAAAGAATATTATTATAAATGACGGATGCTGTCCCATACATGCAAAGATAACAAAAGAACAATTAGAAATTGTAAAAAAAGAGCATCCAAAGGCCTTGGTTCTTACTCATCCTGAATGTGAACCAGAAATACTTGCAATATCTGACTACATAGGAAGCACAGCTGATATAATTGATTATGCAAAAAAGTCAGAGAAGAATGAGTTTATTATATGTACTGAAGATGGAGTAAAATTCAAACTTATGTGTGATAATCCTGATAAAGAATTTTATTTTGTATCTCCGCTTCCTTGTTGCAAGGATATGAAATTAAATACTCTTGAAAATATACTTTCAGTACTTGAAAAAGAAGACAATGTTGTAGAAATAAACGAAGAAACAAAAAAGGCGGCTCTTTTGCCCCTTGACAGAATGCTGGAGTGTGCTAAATAATATGAAAACAGATATTTTGATAGTGGGATGTGGTGTTGCAGGACTTTATTGTGCACTGAACTTTCCTGAAAACAGAGAAATCTTAATCGTAACTAAAAATATAGCAAGAAAAAGCGATTCATACCTTGCACAGGGCGGTATTTGTGTGCTTAAAGATGAGAATGACTATAAATCCTTTTTTGAAGACACAATGAAAGCAGGTCATTATGAAAATAACCCGGAATCGGTAGATATTATGATTCGTTCATCTCAGGGGGTTATTGAAGATCTTGTTTCTTTCGGCGTTAATTTTGAAAAAAACGGTGAAGCATTTAACTTTACGAGAGAGGGTGCTCATTCAACTCCCAGAATTCTTTTTCACGAGGATGAAACAGGAAAGGAAATAACATCAAATCTTTTGGAAACTGCAAGAAACCGAAAAAATATAACTCTTGTAGAAAACTTTACAATGGTTGACCTTGTTTGTGATGGAAATGAATGCAGAGGTGTTATCGGTCACGACGAAAATGGAAATTACAAGGCAATAACTGCAAATTATACGGTACTTGCAACAGGCGGAATCGGCGGACTTTTTGAACATTCCACAAACTATCGCCATTTAACAGGAGATGCACTTGCTCTTGCACTTAAATACGGAATAAAACTTCAACATATAGATTACATACAGATACACCCAACAACACTATTTACTAAAAGAGACGGAAGAGAATTTTTGATTTCTGAGTCAGTTCGTGGTGAGGGAGCAATACTTCTTAATTCAAAGGGTGAAAGATTTGTAAACGAGCTTTTGCCCAGAGACGTTGTAACAAAGGCAATTTTTGAAGAAATGAAAAAAGAGGGAAGTGAACACGTGTGGCTTTCTTTGGCACCTATTCCTGAAGAAGAAATTAAATCACATTTCCCAAACATATACAAGCGTTGTCTTGATGAAGGCTATGATGTTACAAAAGAGCCTATTCCTGTAATTCCGTCACAACACTATTTTATGGGTGGTATTGATGTTAATGAATTCAGCAAAACAAGTATGGAAAGGTTATATGCTGTAGGAGAAACAGCTTGTAACGGTGTGCACGGAAGAAACAGACTTGCAAGTAATTCACTTCTTGAGAGCCTTGTTTTTGCAAAAAGGGCGGCCTCGGACATAAATCTTAATTATAATTCATTAAAGGATTCAACATTGCCTGAGGTTAACCCAAAGAAATATGAAAATTATAAAGAAGAATACAAAGAATTAGTTTTAATGTCAATAGAAAAGGAGAAACAGAGCCATGAATAATATAACAATGAAACTTAATGCAGATGATTTGATTTTAGCAGCACTTAAAGAAGACATTACAAGCGAAGACATAACAACAAATTCTGTTATGCCTGAATATAAGGCAGGAGAGGTTGAACTTATCTGTAAGGAAGATGGTGTAATTGCAGGTCTTGAAGTTTTTAAAAGAGTTTTTCAGCTTCTTGATTCTGAAACAAAAGTAATATTTAACTGTAAAGACGGAGATAAGGTTACAAACGGACAAAAGCTTGGGGTTGTAAAAGGTGACATACGAGTTCTCCTTTCAGGAGAAAGAACTGCACTTAATTATCTACAGAGAATGAGTGGTATTGCAACCTACACAAGAAAAATTGCAGACATGCTTGAAGGCTCAAAAACAAAGCTTTTAGATACAAGAAAAACAACTCCTAATATGCGTGTGTTTGAAAAGTATGCAGTAAAGGTTGGCGGAGGCTATAACCACAGATTTAATTTAAGTGACGGTATTCTTCTTAAAGATAACCATATCGGTGCGGCAGGTGGTGTAAAAGAAGCGGTAAAAATGGCAAAGGAATATGCTCCATTTGTTCGTAAAATTGAGGTTGAAGTAGAAAATCTTGATATGCTTAAAGAAGCACTTGATGCGGGAGCAGATATTATTATGCTTGATAATATGAGTGTTGAGGATATGAAGGAAGCGGTAAGACTTACTGCAGGTAGAGCGGAGACAGAATGTAGTGGTAATGTTACTAAAGAGAACGTAGCAAAGCTTGTGGATATTGGCGTTGATTACATTTCAAGTGGTGCGTTAACACATTCATCTCCAATTCTTGACCTTTCACTTAAAAATCTACATTCGGTCTGATAAGGAGCAAAAGTATGACAACAGAACAAAGAAGAAAAGAAATTATCAATATAATGATGTCAGAGCAAAAGGTAATATCAGGAAGTAAGCTTTCGGAAAAGCTAGGTGTTTCCAGACAAATTATAGTGAAAGATATTTCTTCCATAAAAGCCCTGGGTTATGAAATTATATCAACTCACAATGGTTATGTTATGCAGACAAAGCCTATGAATTCAAGAGTTTTCAAGGTGTTTCATTCAGACGAGGAGGTTGAAAAAGAGCTTAATCTTATTGTTGACCTTGGTGGAATAGTAGACAATGTGTTTATTTATCATAAGGTTTACAATAAAGTAACTGCTGCTATGGGAATAAAGTCAAGGCACGATGTTGAAGTTTTTCTTGAAAGTATAGCATCAGGTAAATCAAGTCTCCTAAAAAATGTAACCTCGGGATTTCACTATCATACAATTCTTGCGGAAAATAAAGAGACTCTTGATATGATTGAACATAAACTGAAGGAATGTGGCTTTCTCGCACCGCTTCAGGAATATGAACCTGACGAAATTATATATTCATAACATCTTATAATTTTTCATTGACAACAAACCTTTTGATATGGTATAATCAATAAGGTCTTGTGGTGGACAAATCTAAAGGCCGAAAAATACGGCCTTTTTTTGTTGCCAAAATGCGGAAGGAGACAATTTGATGGAAATGCTTTTAAAGAATGCTAATGTTTATACAGGCACAGATTTTATTAAATCGGACCTTCTCATTAAAGACGGTCGTATTGTTGACATTTTCAAAAATATTGATGTTATTTGCGAAAATACTTATGATTTAAATAATTTGTTTATTTTCCCCGGTTTTACAGATGTTCATGTTCATCTCAGAGAGCCGGGTTTTTCGTATAAAGAAACAATAAAGTCTGGTTCAATGGCATCGGCAAGGGGTGGATTTACACACATTTTTTCAATGCCTAATTTAAACCCTGCACCTGATGGTGTTGAAACTGTTAAAATTCAGCTTGATATTATAAATAAGGATTCAGAAATTGAAGTTATTCCTTATGGTACTATCACAAAAGAAAGAAAAGGCGAAGAGCTTTCTGATATGGATGAAATTAAAGATATGGTTTGTGCCTTTACAGATGATGGTAGCGGTATTCAGACAAAAGAGCTTATGAAGGAAGCTATGCTCAAAGCGAAAAGTCTTGATAAAATCATTGCAGCACATTGTGAGGATAATGCACTTTTAAAAGGTGGATATATCCACGATGGCGAATATGCAAAAATAAATAATCACAAGGGTATCTGCTCTGAAAGTGAATGGGGACAGATTGCAAGGGATTTGGAACTTGCAAAGGAAACTGGGGTAAAATACCATGTTTGCCATATTTCAACAAAAGAAAGTGTTGAAATTATAAGAAAAGCAAAAAAAGACGGTGTTGATGTAACCTGCGAAACAGGACCTCACTATCTTGTTTACAATGATATGGATTTAAAAGAAGAGGGCAGATTTAAAATGAACCCTCCGATCAGAAGTGAAGAAGACAGACTTGCTCTTATTGAAGGTATCAAAGACGGTACTATTGATATGATTGCAACTGACCACGCACCTCATAGTCTTGAAGAAAAAAGCAAAGGTCTTAAAGACAGTATGATGGGTGTTGTGGGAATTGAAACAAGCTTTCCTGTTTGCTACACACATCTTGTTAAGAAAAATGTTATAACTCTTGAAAAGCTTATTAAATTAATGACAGAAAACCCTGCAAACAGATTTGGTAAGTACAATAAGCTTGAAAAAGGTGCAGTTTGTGATATTTGCATATTTGATTTAGATAAAGAATACGAAATCAATCCCAAAGAATTTATTTCAATGGGTAAAAGTACACCATTTGCAGGTGAAAAAGTTTTCGGCAAATGCATAGCAACAATCTATAAAGATAAATTTGTATACGGTGATTTAAAACTGTATAAATAAAAGAAAATCACTTGTGATTTTCCTCATCAATTATTCACTATTAATTATTCATTATTCATCATTCATTAATTTATAGGAGGAAATATGAAACAGAGCATTTTTACAATACAGAGCAATGAAAATATTGCAAAATCTGTTTATAAAATGGTTTTAAATGGTGATACAGATGGTATCGCTTGTGGTCAGTTTATAAACATTCAGATAGACGGGCTTTATTTAAGAAGACCTATTTCTGTTTTTGATTATAACAGCGATGCGGTTACAATTATTTATAAGGTTGTAGGTGCAGGAACTGAAAAAATGGCAGAAATGAAATCAGGAGAAAAACTTGATATTTTAACAGGTCTTGGAAACGGCTACGATATTTCAAAAAGCGGAGATACACCACTTTTAATTGGTGGAGGTGTTGGTGTGCCACCACTTTACAATCTTTGCAAAAAGTTAATTGAAAAAGGTGCAAAGCCATCAGTGATTCTTGGCTTCAACACAAAAGAGGAAGTTTTCTGTAAGGAAGATTTTGAGGCTCTTGGAGTTAAAACAACAGTTACAACAGTTGACGGTTCTGAGGGAGTAAAAGGCTTTGTTACAAATGCCATTGAAGATGGCTATACATATTTCTACACCTGTGGACCTGAACCAATGCTTAAAGCAGTTTATAATGAAACTAACACTTCAGGACAGTTCAGCTTTGAAGAAAGAATGGGTTGCGGTTTTGGTGCTTGTATGGGATGCAGTTGTAAAACAAAATACGGAAACAAGAGAATTTGCAAAGACGGACCTGTTCTTGAAAAGGAGGAAATAATATGGTAAATACAAAAGTAACTTTAAGTGGTATCGAGCTTTCAAACCCTATTATTCCTGCCAGTGGAACTTTTGGTTACGGCTACGAATTTGCAGATCTTTATGATATAAACTGTCTTGGTTCTTTCTCATTTAAGGGAACAACACTTGAACCAAGATTTGGTAACCCAACACCAAGAATTGCAGAATGTACTGCAGGACTTATAAATTCTGTAGGCTTACAGAACCCAGGTGTTGATAAGGTAATTTCTGAAGAGCTTCCAAAACTTAAAGAAGTTTTCAATAAAAAAGTTGTTGCAAACATCTGCGGTTTTTCAACCGAAGAATATGTTGAGGTTTGTAAAAGATTAAATGACGAAGAATCAATCGGTTGGTTTGAAGTGAACATCAGTTGCCCTAATGTTCATGGTGGTGGTATGAGTTTTGGTACAGACCCAAAATGTGCCGCAGAGGTAACAAGAGAAGTTAAAAAAATTGCTAAAAAACCTGTCTACATTAAGCTTTCACCAAATGTAACAAACATTGTTGAAATTGCAAAGGCTTGTGAAGATGCAGGTGCAGACGGTATCAGCCTTATAAACACACTTCTTGGTATGAGAATTGATTTAAAAACAAACAAGCCTGTTATTTATAACAAAATGGGCGGTTTTTCAGGAGATGCAATAAAGCCTGTTGCGGTAAGAATGGTATATCAGGTTTATGATGCGGTTAAAATTCCAATTATTGGTCTTGGCGGCGTTGCTACTGCAGAGGATGTTATTGAGTTTATACTTGCAGGTGCAACTGCAGTTCAGGTCGGCACTGCCAACCTTGTTAATCCTTGTGCTTGTAGAGACATTATCAATGATTTGCCAAGAGTTATGGAAAAGTATAATATTAAAAATTTAAGTGATATAATCGGAGGTGCTCATAATGGGTAAGGATGTAATTATTGCCTGTGATTTCAGCAGTGCAAAAGATGTATTTAATTTCCTTGACAAATTTGAAGGAAAGAAGCCATTTGTTAAAATCGGTATGGAGCTTTTCTATGCAGAAGGTCCTGAAATTGTGAAAGAAATCAAAAAAAGAGGTCACAAAATCTTTTTAGACTTAAAGCTTCACGATATTCCAAACACAGTAAAAAAATCAATGTCTGTTTTATCAAGACTTGATGTTGATATGACAAACCTTCATGCATCAGGTACAAAAAATATGATGACTGCGGCAATTGAAGGTTTAACAAGAGAAGACGGAAGCCGTCCTATCTTAATCGCCGTAACACAGCTTACATCAACAGATCAGGAATCTATGACAAACGACTTGTTAATAAATGAACCAATCGACAAAGTTGTTATGCACTATGCAAAAAATGCTAAAGATTCAGGTCTTGATGGTGTTGTTTGTTCACCACTTGAAGCACAGAAGGTACACGACCTTTGCGGTAAAGATTTTGTAACTGTTACACCTGGTGTTAGATTTGCAGACGGTGAAGTAGGGGATCAAAAGCGTGTTATGACACCTGCTCAGGCGAAAGAAATCGGCTCTGACTACATCGTTGTGGGCAGACCAATTACTGCAGCAGAAGACCCTGTTGCGGCTTATGAAAGATGCGTTGCAGAATTTGTTGACTAATACTATATAAAGGAGATATTAAAATGGAAAGAGAAATTTTGATTGCAAAAGACTTATTAAAAATTAAAGCTGTATTTTTCAGCCCTGATGAACCATTTACATGGGCAAGTGGTATTAAAAGCCCTGTTTACTGCGACAACAGATTAACACTTTCAGATCCTGATGTAAGAATTGATGTTGAATCTGCTCTTGCAGAGGTTGTTAAAGAATATTATCCTGAAGCAGAAGTTCTTATGGGAACATCAACTGCAGGTATTGCACATGCGGCTATCACTGCACACCTTTTAGGTCTTCCTATGGGTTATGTTCGTTCAGGTGCTAAAGACCACGGCAGAAAGAATGCTATCGAAGGTAAGCTTGAAAAAGGTCAGAAGGTTGTTGTTATTGAAGACCTTATTTCAACAGGCGGAAGCGTTATCGAAGTTGTTAACATTTTAAGAGAAGCAGGTGCAGAAGTATTAGGTATTGCAAGTATCTTTACATACGGTATGGCAAAAGGCATCGAAAAGCTTGGTCAGTATAGCGTTAAAAACATAAGCCTTACAAACTTTGACACAATCGCTAAGGTTGCTGCAGAAAGCGGATATATTAAAGAAAGCGATATTGAAAGACTTATTGCATTCAGAAACAATCCATCAGATGAAAGTTGGATTGGGGGAGGAAATAACTGATGCGTCATCTTATAGATATAACAGATTTATCAATAGAAGAACTTGACGTACTTTTAGACCTTGCAATGGATATTGCGGACAATCCTGAAAAGTATCAGGAAAGCTGCAAACACAAAAAACTTGCATCACTTTTCTTTGAACCTTCAACAAGAACAAGACTCAGTTTTGAAGCGGCTATGTTTGACCTTGGCGGAAATGTTTTAACAGTTTCTGATGCAAATTCATCATCTGCATCAAAGGGAGAAAGCGTTGCCGATACTGCAAAGACAGTAAGTTGCTATGCAGATATTATTGCAATGAGACATCCTAAAGAGGGTGCACCTTTTGTTGCGGCAAATAATGCATCAATTCCTGTTATCAATGCAGGTGACGGCGGTCATAACCACCCAACACAGACTTTAACTGACCTTCTTACAATTAAGAGAGAAAAAGGCAGACTTAATAATTTAACAGTTGGCTTTTGCGGAGACCTTAAATTCGGCAGAACTGTTCACTCTTTAATAGATGCACTTTCAAGATATGCAAATATTAAGATTGTGCTTATTTCACCTGAAGAATTAAAGCTTCCAAGCTATGTGAAAAAAGATGTTCTTGCGGCAAATAACATTGAATATGTGCAGACATCAGACCTTGAAGAAGTTCTTCCTGAGCTTGATATTTTATATATGACAAGAGTTCAGAGAGAAAGATTCTTCAACGAGGAAGATTATTTAAGACTTAAGGACAGTTATATTTTAACTCCTGAAAAGCTTACAAAAGCAAAAGAAGATTTAGCTATTCTTCATCCGTTGCCAAGAGTTAACGAAATCTCTGTTGCAATTGATGATGACCCTAGAGCTTGTTACTTCAAACAGGTGTTAAATGGAAAGTTTGTAAGAATGGCATTGATTCTCACACTCTTAAAGGAGGCAGGTAAACTATGAATATAGATTCAATTAAAAACGGTTATGTTATAGACCATATAACTGCAGGACAGGCAATGAACATTTATCATTTCTTAAACCTTGATTCAATGGATTGTCCTATTGCAATTATCAAAAATGCCTCAAGTAAGAGAATGGGTAAAAAGGATATCATCAAAATTGATATTGAAACAGATATTAACCTTGATATTTTAGGCTTTGTTGATAAAGACCTTACAATCAATGTTATCAAAAATGGTGAAAGAGTTAAAAAATACAATCCTGAGCTTCCTGAAACAGTTAAAAATATAATCAAGTGCAAAAACCCAAGATGTATCACATCAACAGAACAGGAGCTTGACCATATTTTTAAGCTTACGGACAAGAAAAATAACATCTATAGATGCTTATACTGCGAAACTCAGGCAAACAAGAAATAAATAAAGGAAACGGCTGAAACGCCGTTTCCTTTATTTTTGAAATTAAAGTCAAAGAAAGTCAAAAATAATTTTCAAAAAACTGTTGACATTTATTCAAAAAAGTGTTATCTTATGTATGAAGCAATTAGCACTCGAGATTAGTGAGTGCTAACAAAGAGGTGAAACTAATGCTTGATGAAAGAAAAAAACATATACTCCGTGCTATTGTGGATAGTTATATAAGCACCGCAGAACCAGTTGGTTCAAGAACCCTTGAAAAGAAATATAATCTTGGCTTAAGCTCTGCCACAATAAGAAACGAAATGTCTGACCTTGAAGAGCTTGGTTATTTAAATCAGCCTCACACCTCGGCAGGAAGAGTTCCATCGGTTAATGCTTATAGGCTTTATGTTGATGAGCTTATGACGCAGTATAGCTTAACTATGGAGGAAATTGAAGTTTTAAGAACTGTTATGGAGGAGAAGGTTGATTATCTTGACAAGGTTATTGCAAAGGCTTCAACCGTTATGTCAGATTTAACAAACTGTACTTCTTTTTCAGTAGCACCCAGAATAAAAACAGATGGTATAAAGAGCGTTCGTCTTATTTATATAGAAAGCAACATTTTTTTGGCGGTTATAGTAACAGATCAGGGGATTATAAAAGATAAAAAAATCCGAATTCCTGTTAAAGTAACTGCAGATGAGCTTTCAAGACTTGAAGAATCAATAAATAAGCACCTTACAGGGCTTGATTTTTCAATGATAACAGTTGAAACAATCATAAAGCTTGTAAATGATGCAAGTGTATCCAACGAGCTTGTGCTTTCAGTATTTAAATTTGTTCAGGAATGTATTAACCCAAGCACAGGTGCAGATGTTCATATAGACGGTAAAACAAATATATTA
>JAZSLZ010000019.1:0-7497 GCA_045535635.1 Clostridia bacterium | reverse complement strand
AGAGTTTATAAAAGAACTTGATGAATTAAAGGCTAAGGACAGTAAGGTTTACTGGGTGTACTACAAGCTGGTAAATAATTGACAATAAAGCTTTTATAGTGTATAATTTCAAAGTCAGGAGGCGAAAATATGACTGAAAACTTCAAAGATATGCTCACATTCTATGCCTGGGGTTCAACAGGCTATAAAAATATAAAAGATAAGCAATATGACTATATGAAAATTATGGAACTTGCAAAAAAACAAGGAGTGTTTCATATTGTATATAGTGTTTTAAAGCAATATACTGATGACGAATCAGTTGCGGGAATGAACTCACTGTACTTTATGTCCGTTCTTAACCATCAGGCTAAAAATGATGCTATGGAAAATATTATTAAAAAGCTTGAAAACGAAAATATTGAAGTTTGTCATATTAAAGGAAAAACATTATCATCGCTTTATTACTACCCTGATACGAGAATATCAGGTGATATAGACCTTCTCATTGATGAAAAAGATGAAATCAAGGCAAAAAGAATTTTAGAAGAAGAAGGCTTTAAATGTGAAATGCGTTCAGATGATGCAAATCATAGCGAATGTATTCACGAAGAATACGGTCTTATAGAGCTTCACGTTAAGCTTTATTATGATATTATGAAAGATATATGGTTCGACAGTGATGATATGATAAGAGAACCTTATGAAATTATAGACGGCAGAAAAACCCTTTCATATACAGACGGATTTATTTATAATTTTCTCCACGCAACGAAGCATTTTCTTTCAAACGGAATGTCAATCCGCCATATAACAGATGTTCTTTTATACGCAAACAAGTATAAAGAAAAAATAGATTTAGAAAGGGTGTTCAAAACTCTTGAAAATCTGAAATATAAAGAATTTTTAGATGCTTTTATCATAATAGGAGAAAAATATTTCAACCTTCAGCCATTATATGTTACATCAAACACTAATGATGAACTTATATTAACCGATATAGAAGAAAGCGGTATTTTTGGTAAGAATATTAAAAAAGCCGGAGCCTTATTTGAAATTTATACAGATTTGAGATTTTCAACTTTCAAAAGCGGAGATAAAACCAAATATCTTACAAACTGGAGAAGAAAAAATATATTTAAAGCGGTTTCATACTCAAAAGAGAATTTGATGAAAAAATATTCGTTTTTAAATTACGGTATGTTATATCTTCCGAAAGCATACGCCTTACATACTGCAGACATAATAAGCAAGGTAATTAAAAGAAAAAAACTTGTAAAAGATTTTGTTGAGTTCAAGCCTGAAGAAAATGAAGCACTGAACAAGAAAGTTGAATTAATTAAAAAACTTAATATGGTATAAACAAAGAGTGGTTTTTACAACCACTCTTTTTTATATGACACAAGCTTGTCATTTTCATAATTAAGTGTTATTACAAAATCATTTTCACCGTTGTTTAAAGCAACAAAAAAGATTTTGTCTCCCTCCCATAGGGGAAGAGAAGAAATTCTGTCTTTCTCTATCCATTCTAAAACACCTTCATCACAGTCAGTTATACTGCCAGAAAATTCTGTGCAGGTGAACAGATACATTTTTTCTGAGGGGTAAACGTTTGAGTTAAAGTTCACAATGCCTCTTAAAACAGGATTTAAGAGCTTAAGTCCTGTTTCCTCATAAGCTTCTCTTATAATGCAGTCAAGGGGAGTTTCGCCTTCTTCAAGCTTACCTCCTATGCCAAGCCATTTGTCCTTGTTCATATCATTTTCTTTTTTAGTGCGGTGAAGCATTAAGTATTTATTTTCTTTTTCTATATAACAAAGTGTAGTTTCAATCATATCAGTATTTCTCATAAACAGGAATATTTTCGGTAGTTACGGTAAACCAACCTGATGAAACAGGTTCTTTTGTCCAGTAGTCCCTGAATTTCCCTTTTGGCAGATAGACCTTTCTTTCGTCGCTGTTTTCAGTAAGCGGTGCAACAATTAAATTATCGCAGAAAATGTACTGGTCATCAATTTTGTAGGTTTCCTTGTCATTAGTGTAATCCATAACAAGTGCACGGACAGGCGGAATACCAGTTTTCCTGTACTTTTCAAAGGCTTTCTTAAGCATAGGTGCAAGAGTTTTTCTTATCTCTAAAAGTTCTTTAACTTTATCTTCACAGTTATAGTCTATCCAAGGATATTTTTCGCAGTAACAGGCGTTAATCAAGCACTGAACAGAGAAAACGGCTGTCTGAAGTCTTCTTATAAAGTCCTTTTTACTTTTTGCATTTCTTACCTCAGATGACCATAAAAGACCTGAAAAGCCTGAATTTACTATGCCTCTTATAAATTCCTTGTGGTCGTACAGGTCGCTGCATAATACAAAAGGATAGCTGGATGCAAGTGCACCTGCTGAACTTACTTCTGATAGGGTAGGTGTATTACCAAGGGCTTTTAAAATTGTCTGCATATAAAGAGTACCGAATAAGCTATGATAAAGCTCACCATCCATTCCTGAAGGAAATTGTGTGCAGTTAGGAAAGCTCAATGAATGAGTAGAATCAGAATTATCACATTCGTCAAGCTTAAAGCCGTCTATGCCAAGCTCAGTCAGCTCATTTTTGTGGTGGTTTGCAAAAATGTCCCTCGCTTCTTCAAAGGAAAAATCAGGAATAAGTCCTTCACATACCTCATAGTCACCACAAAGTTGTTTTAATGGCTTGTAAATAGGTGAGCAGGAGCTTACAAAAGCGTGTTCCCATAAATTGATATGAAAACCTTTGTCAGTAAGATATTTCACAGTATCCTTGTAGTTTGGAAACCTATCAGTGTCAAAAACATAGGAACATGCGTAAGCGTTTGACTGCCAACTTGCCTCTAAACCTATAATGTCAATCGGAATATCATTTTCTATAAAATAGTCGGCAGTTTTTTTGATGTCATCCTCAGTGCTTTTAGCAAAGACTCTGTATAAAACTCCAAGTCCCCATTGTGGTACATCGCATCCACCACCGGATAACATATTATATTTAGCAACAACATCAGTAATGTTTTTACCTTCGATTATATAAATATCTATGCCTTTCGAAACAGGAATTTCTACAGACATAATGGTGTTTTCTTCAGTTTCAATTATGGCATTGTTTGCAACAGGAGATCTGTGCTTAATATGATTAAAGCCACAGTTAAATTCAGCATATCTTGCAGTATCAAAATAGATGCCGTAATTTTCTGTTGTAACAAAAAAAGGAACAGGAGCGTTGGTATCAACGGTATTTGAATTAACTCTTATAGTTTTCTTTGTGTTTTTGTGATTAAACTCTTTCAGTTGAAGTCCAAACCCAAAAACTTCTTCACCATACTTAAGAGGTAATTCTAGAACGCAACCTCTGGCAGTCTCTTTAAATGAAATTTTAGATGTGTCGTATTTAATTTCTGTCTCCTGATAGTTGAAGCCTTTACAATATTTAGATGGTATATGCTCTTCAGGGTAACCAAATGTAAGTTTTTTCATAATCTGCCTCCTTTGCTGTAAGTTTAACATAAACAAGGATAATAAGTCAATAAAAAAAGACTGTGGAAGTAAATTCCACAGTCCTTTAGGATTTATTTCTTATAGAAATTTGTTGAACGTGTTACTGTTGCAGGAGGAGCAAAATCAAGCTTCTTGTCTGCAATGTTCAAAATGTCTTCTGGCTTAATCCAAGGCTTGTTCTGGATAGCACTTGTTTCTTCATGTGTTAAGTAGCCTTTGTATGTTGTAAGACTTCTTCTGTAGAAACCGTCTTTTTCGCAAGTTGCTTCAATACCGTTGTTTAAAATGCTTAAAATCATAGGAAGCATTTCTGATGCATAAGCGATAGATGTTGAGTTAGCAACAGCACCTGGGATGTTAGAAACACAGTAGTGAACAACACCGTTAACAACATATCTTGGATTGTCGTGATGTGTTTCATGGCTTGATTCAATAGCACCAGGTTCGTCATTTGAAATATCAACTAAAACTGAACCAGGTTCCATAGTTTTGAGCATTTCTTTATCGATTAAGAAATCTTTTCTTTCTTTTGGCCATTTAACAGCGTTGATAACCATATCGATACCTGGAAGAATATCTGCAATAGCTTCTTTGCTACAAAGCATTGTGTTAATGTGACCGTTGTATCTTGTTAAAAGTGTACGTAAAAGTCCAACGTTAATATCCATAACTGTGCAGTTAGCACCAAGACCGAAAAGCATTTCAAGAGCGCCCTGACCAACAACACCGCCACCGAGGATAAGTACATTCATTCTAGGAGCACCGGCAAATCCGCCAACGAATTTACCTTTACCGCCGTTGATTGTAAGCATTGATTCAAGTCCGAATAATGCACCTTGTTTACCTGCTGCTTCGCAGTTAGGTGAGCCCCATCTGTGAGCATCTTCTGCTGTGAAAGAAATACATTTGCTCTTTAAAAGTGCATCAACTTCTTCAGGATGACCTGCAGGGTGGATACAACCGAGTAAAATCTGATTTTCTCTCATAAGAGGGTATTCAACAGGGAAGAATTCCTTAACTTTTGCAACCATATCACATTTTGCATAAAGTTCTTCCATTGTATCAACAATTTCAGCACCTGCTTCAACGTATTTTTCGTCAGGGAATCCTGCCATTTTACCGCAATCGTGCTGAGCTAAAACCTTATGTCCTGAAGCAACGATTGACTTTACTTCGTTTGGAGTACAGATAACTCTGAATTCTCCTTCTTTAATGTCTTTTAATACACCAAAAATCATAACAATTCTCCTTTATTTAAATTTAATTGTATCTATAAATTTATTTATAGCGTTAGTAGTATATCTGTTTTTCTTTTTAATAAGATAAACAGTTCTTGTACCTGCTCCTTTCACCTTATACAACAAAACTTTATCTTTTAAAAGCCTGTTTTTAAAAATTGTGTCTGTAACAAAGCTTATTCCGTTTCCGGCAGCAGTCAGTGCGTAGGAAGTTGCAAGTAAATCAAGGCTGAAGCTAACCTTTGGGGAAATATTATTTGCTTCAAAAAGAGAAACAGCCTTTGTATGCATATTGTTGCCGTTTTTGAGCAGAATGAAATTTTCCTTTGCAAAATTATCAATTGAAATCTCTTTAACTGAAGAGTAATCTATTTTGTTTGAATACAATTCATCAGGCGTAAGAGCACTTTTGCAGATTTTTTCGTTGCACTTAAAAGATGCAGGAACTGCCAGAAGTATTTTTTCTTCTGCAAGAGGAATGTATTCCAAAGTTTTCTTTTCGGTTTCCTTTGTGTCTATTATAAGGTCGATTTCCTCATCGTTAAGTAATCTGTCAAGATTTGATGCACTTGCATCGGTTAAGGTTATATCAATCCCTGGATACAAATCTGAAAACTTTTTTAAAATATCCGGCATAAGATAATATGAAAAGAAAATTGAACAACCTATATTTATACTTCCGCTGTCAAGCATATTAATGTTAGAAAGCTTGGCAGTGAAATGTCTTTCAATGTCCATAATTTTTTCTGCCGCCTGAATATATTCAAGACCTGCTTTAGTTGGGCGTACCGATGAAAACTTTCTTTCAAAAAGGGGCGCACCGATTTGTTGCTCAATTCTTTTAATTGCAGCACTTAAATATGGCTGTGATATGTTTAGCTTTTCCGAAGCCTTTGTAAAGCTTTGTTCTTTGTAAACAGTATATACATATTGAGCTTTACTAAACATTTTCTACCTCTTTGAAGCCTTCACCGCGAACCTCTCTGACATCAGAAATTATGGTAAAAGCTGCAGGATCGTATTTATTTACAATATCCATTACCACAGGAACTTCCTTGCTTTTAACAATACACATAAGCATCATTGTTTCTGTGTTATTATAACAACCTTTGCTGTAAATTCCGGTAACACCACGCTTCATATTTGCCATAATATCTGCGGCAACTTCTTTAGTGTGCTTGGAAATGATGTAAACTGATTTTGCAAAATCACCGTTAACAAGGATAAAGTCTGTAACCTTGGTGCTTATATAAAGTGAGATAACGCAGTAGAACATAAGAGTTATGTCTTTTAAAAGTAAGCTGGAGCTTACGATGACTGCAGTATCAATAAGAAGAATAAATGTTGCAACGCCTATGTGAGGAATGATTTTATGTAACATTATTCCTGCAAAGTCAGAGCCGCCTGTTGAAGCATCAACCAAAACAGTAAGTCCGACACCAACACCAACAAGAACACCGCCAAATATTGAAGAAATCAACAGGTCGTTACCAAAGCTTATACCAATATCATATAAATATGCAGATAAAGGATCTGTGATTGCAAGGAAAACTGAAAGCATAAAAATGCCCACAACAGTTTTAAGTATCGCAGATTTTTTCAGTGTTTTGAAGCCAAACCCAAAAAGAATAAGGTTTATGATAAGAGTAGAAATCGGCTTTGGAATTTTGAATAAGATTTCCATTGTGATTGCCACACCGCTAACACCACCTGTAGAAATACTGCATGGAGCGTGGAAATAGCTTATGGCAAAAGCCAAAATAAACGAACCTACTGCCGCATATAAATAATCGGACAGAATTTGTTCAAATTTGCTTAGTTTTCTCTTTTTTTTCTTCTTGTAGTGTAAATTCATAAATTCTCCTTGAAATTTTAATAAAAATAACTTATAATTATAATATCGCAAATATAAGACAAATTCCAGCCAAAAACTATTTTTTTTGTGCCATTTTTTGATGAGGTGTAAAATGCAACCAAGATTTTATATTGAACGAGAAAAAGAACAGGATATTTTTTATAAAGTATATACCAACGGAACGGGTTATTTAGGTTTTCATTCACCTATAGAGCTGTATTTTGTTGACGAAGGTAAGATGGAAGTGATTATTAATGATAAAAAGAAAACACTTTCTAAAAATCAGATGTCTGTTGCACTGAGCTTTGACGCACACACCTATAAAACACTTGAAAACTCAAAATCCAGCGTTTTAATTATTCCAACTTATATGTGTGAAGACTTTATTGAAGCGATAAAGCATAAGAGGGCAATAAATCCTTTTATCTGTAATGAAGAAGCGGTCATGAAAATAAAAGAATATATTAAAGAATTAAATAAGAATGATATCAACGGTATTGTGAAAATGGGATATATTTATCTTATTTTAGGAATTGTATATGAAAATCTCAGTTTTGTTAATTCTTCTGAATCTATAGATCCGGAGCTTTCATCAAGAATTCTTTTCTATATTAATGAAAACTTTAAAAAAGATATATCACTTGCATCGGTTGCGGCAGAGTTTGGTTATAATCAAAGCTATATTTCCCGTTATTTTAAAGCGAGTTTTAATACAGGATTAAGCCACTACATAACTATGGTAAGACTTAAAAATGCATTACTTCTTATGCACGAGAAGAAGCATACTCTTACATTCTGTGCGTTGGAAAGCGGATTTAATTCAATGAGAACTTTTTACAGAGTCTTTTCAGAAGAATTCAAATGCTCACCAAAGGAATACATTTCGAAAATGAATTAACATACTTA
>JAZSLZ010000033.1:0-5059 GCA_045535635.1 Clostridia bacterium | reverse complement strand
AAAAATTAAAGGGTATGCTCTCAGAAATGGGGTACACTCTTATTGATGACAGAGAAACTGCTGATGTTATTATTTTTAACACTTGTGCAGTAAGAGAAAATGCAGAACTTAAACTAAAAGGCAATGTTGGTGCATTAAAATACCTTAAAGCAAAAAATAAAAAGGTGCTTATTGGTGTTTGTGGTTGTATGGTTCAGCAGGAAAAGGCAGCGAATGTGCTTAATCAGAAGTTTAAGCATATTGATATGGTGTTTGGTACTCATTCTTTGTACAAATTCCCTGAAATATTATATACAGCTATGAAAGAACGAGTTCTTGATGTTATGGACTGCGACGGATATATTGCAGAAGATATACCTATGAAAAGAGATGACAAGTTCAGAGCATGGGTTAGCATTATGTATGGTTGCAATAATTTTTGTTCATATTGCGTAGTTCCGTATGTAAGAGGAAGAGAAAGAAGCAGAAAACACGAGGATGTCCTTAATGAAGTCCGCGGTCTTGCTAAAGAAGGATATAAAGAAATTACTTTGCTTGGACAAAATGTTAATTCTTATGGTAATGATGACGAGAATGAATATAGCTTTGCCAAACTTTTAAGAGAGGTTTGTGAAATAGAAGGAATTGAAAGAGTCCGTTTTGCAACTTCCCATCCAAAAGACATTTCTGATGAACTTATCGAAACAATGAGGGATTGTGATAAAATTTGTCCTCAGCTTCACCTTCCTTTTCAGGCAGGAAGCAATAAAGTTTTAAAGGATATGAACAGAGGTTACACAAAAGAGGAATATCTTGCAAAAATAGATAAAATCAAAGCTAATATTCCAAACATTTCTCTTTCCAGTGATATAATTGTAGGCTTTCCTACAGAAACAAATGAAGATTTTGAAGAAACTATAAATGTGGTAAAATATGTAGAATTTGATTCTTTGTTTACCTTTATTTATTCTCGAAGAGATAAAACAAAAGCAGCGCTTATGGAAAGTGTTCTTTCTGATGAAGAAATTCAGAAAAATTTTGACAGATTACTGGAGACTCAGAACGAAATTTCTAAAAAGATAAACGAAAGTTATCTTGGGCGAGAAGTTGAAGTATTGGTTGAAGGAGTTTCAAAGAATAATGCTAATGCATTGCAGGGAAGAACTCCTGAAAATAAGATAGTTAATTTTACAGGAGATGAAAATCTCATCGGAAAACTTATTAAGCTTAAAATCACTGATGCAAAGACATGGTCGCTTAATGGTGAGATTATCTGATAAACAGGAGAGTGTGCTATGAAAAAATATAAGTCTATGATAGATGGAAACGGACGTGTTGTTATTCCGAAGGTCTATAGAGAAAGCATAGGAGTAACCAATAATTCAGCCGTTGAAGTTACTTTAGAGGAAGATAAAATTGTAATAAAGAAAACTGTTCACACTGATGTGTGTGCCTTTTGTGAATCGAATAAGAATCTTGCGAAGTTCAAAAAAGGATTTGTGTGTAAAAACTGTATAGATAAGATTAAAAAGTGCGACTGTTAAGTTGCACTTTTTTAGCTAATAATGTTGAAATTATATATTTGTTGTGGTATAATATATTAGATTTAATGTGGGGTGGTGTGCAAAAATGAAAAAAATTACAATTTTATTCTTAATATTACTAGTAATTTGCAGTAATATTACTGCATTTGCACAAACAGAATTTTATGTCCCATCACTTATGTACCACAATATTAATGATGATTACGATGACAAAAATGCAAGTGTTGAGATTTCGGCAGAAAAGTTTAAAGAGCATATGTTAGCTTTGAAGAATAACGGCTATACGGCTATATTTTTTGATGATTATGTTTCATTTTTAAATAACGAAGCATCATTGCCTGAAAAACCAATACTTATTACTTTTGATGACGGTTATCTTAATAACTACACAACTGGTTTCCCAATCCTTAAAGAAACAGGTATGAAAGCAACAATTTTCATTGTTACCGGAAGAATGGGACTTCAGGGAGCAGTAACATATCCGCACTTTACATGGGCACAGGCACTTGAAATGGAAAAGTCCGGGGTTGTAGATATTCAGAGCCATACTCAGTATCACGGATATTTAACACAGATGTCTGTTGCAACAACTATCCTTGAGCTTCGCAAGTCAAAATTTGTTATTGAAAAAAATCTTAATAAAAAGGTTGAATTTCTTGCGTATCCTTATGGTGCGTGTAATGATGCAGTAATTGATATGGCTAAAAAAGCAGGATATAAGGCTGCTGCATTGGCAGAGCCTGTAAATGCAGGTGTTAACAGAAAAGGCGAAGATCCATTCCTGACAAAAAGAATTACAGTTTACGGCAGTATGTCAGGAGCAGATTTAATAAGAGAAATTAATAAAAACGAAAGCTGGTAAACTATGAAAACAAATATTTTTGGTGTTTTATTTGATAACTACACTATAAATGAATCAATTCAAAGAGCAATTGCTTCTTTAGATGCAGACAAGCCCTTTGTTATTGCAACGCCTAACCCTGAAATTGTTGAGGCAGCAAGAAAGGATGAAGAATACAAAAATATTATAAATTCTTCGGACATAGTTACCCCTGACGGAATAGGAATTGTTTACGCCTCAAAAATTTTAAAAGGTAATATAAAAGAAAGAGCAGCAGGTTTTGACATTGTGTGTGGCATTATCAAAGAGCTTGATAAAATAGGCGGAAGCGTTTTCCTTTTTGGCAGTAAGCCTGGTGTAGCAGAAGCTGCTGCAAAAAATTTAAATGAAGAATATAAGAATTTAAAGATAGCAGGTTGCAGAGACGGATATTTTAAAGACGACAAAGAAATTATTGAAGCAATAAAAGAAGCAAAGCCTGATTTGTTACTTGTTTGTCTTGGTGCACCAAAACAGGAAAAATGGATATATGCCAATAAAAATTCTATCAATGCGAAAATTCTTGTTGGTGCAGGCGGAACATTAGATGTTATTGCAGGAAATGTAAAAAGAGCACCTGATATTTATATAAAGTTTGGAATGGAATGGTTTTACAGACTTGTAAAAGAACCAAAAAGAATCGGAAGAATGGCAAAGCTACCATTATTTCTTCTGGATGTTATTGTAAAGAAAGGAAAGGATAAATAATGAAAGTTAAATTAATAAGATATACTGAGGATTTAGAAAAGCTTATTGCCGCAAGTGCGAAACTTTGTTATTCTTCTGCAACAATTGATGATATTTTCGATAATCTTAATGATGAAAATACAGAAAAATTCCTTAATATGTTGCTGAATATGGGTCACGAAAGCCCTATCGAACATTCATCATTTACATTTGCCATTGAAGGTGTAAGCAGAAGCCTTCTTGCACAGCTTACAAGACACAGAATTGCAAGTTTTACAGTGAAATCACAGAGATATGTTAAAGAAGGACAGTTTGAATATGTTACTCCGCCTGAAATTAAAGCAATTCCTGAAGCGGAAGAAAAATATATTAAATCTATGGAAGATGCACAAAAATATTATAATGAACTTGCAGACATACTTTTTGAAAAACACTATAAAGAATTTTTAAGTGCAGGGTTAGATGAAAAAGCAGCTAAAAACAAGGCTGAAAAGAAAGCTATTGAAGATGCAAGATATGTTCTTCCAAATTCCTGCTCAACACAATTGATTATGACATTTAATGCGAGAAGTCTTTATAATTTCTTTGAACACAGATGCTGCGAGAGAGCACAATGGGAAATCAGGGATATGGCAAACGAAATGTTAAGACTGGTTAAAGAGGTTGCACCTGTTTTATTTAAAAATTCAGGTCCGTCCTGTCTTAAAGGTCCTTGCCCTGAGGGGAAAATGACATGTGGTAAATTACAGGAAAAGAGAAAAATGTATTTAGGAGAATAGGTGTATTATGAAAGGTAAACTTATTGTAATTGAGGGTTTGGATTCTTGCGGAAAAGCAACACAAACAAAGCTTATTGCAAAAAAACTTGAGGAAATGAACTACAAGGTTAAGCTTGTTACATTTCCTGATTACGACAGTAATTCTTCAGCCCTTGTTAAAATGTATTTAAACGGAGAAATCTGTGAGAAGGCTGATGATGTTAACCCTTATGCGGCTTCGTCTTTTTATGCAGTTGACAGATTTGCTTCATATAAGAAAAACTGGGAGCAGTTTTATCTTGACGGCGGAATTATTATTGCTGACAGATATACCACTTCAAATATGATACATCAGGCTTCTAAAATTGAAGGAACAAGAATTAAAAATTTATATCTTGACTGGCTTACTGATTATGAGTATAAACTATTAAAGCTTCCTGCACCAAATAAAGTAATATTTTTAGATATGCCTCCTGAATATTCCAATGAGCTTATGAAGGAAAGAGCAAATAAGTTTACAGGTGAACAGGAAAAAGATATTCATGAAAAAGATAAGGAATATCTTGAAAAAACTTACGAAAATGCTCTCTATATTGCTAAAAAGTATGACTGGAAAGAAGTATTTTGTGTAGAAGAAGGACAGTTAAGAACAATTGAGGACATCAATGATGAAATTATGAGTGTAATTTTCAATGATGTGTTACATAGAAAATATAAGAAAAAATAAGAGGTAACTTATGCTTAATATTTTATTTGCAGACGGATTTGAAGAAGTTGAAGCTTTATCTGTTGTTGATATGGCAAGAAGAGCAGGTATTGAAGTTAAGATGATTTCATTAAATGAAACAAATGAAGTTATTGGCGGTCACAATATTAAAATTATTTGCGATTGTCTGATTAAAGATGCTGCTATTGATGAAGGTGTGGTATTGCCAGGGGGAATTCCAGGAGTACCTAATATAGAAAAAAATCCTGATGCGATTGAATTTATTAAAAAACACTATAGCGAAAATAAGCTTATTGCTGCTATTTGTGCGGCACCAACTCTGCTTGGCAGAATTGGACTTCTTGATAATAAGAACGCGGTTTGCTATCCTGATTTAATGGACGAGCTTATTTGTAAAGAAAAAGTTGATGAAAATGTTGTTATTGACAGTAATATAATCACTTCAAAAAGTGCAGGTACTGCACTTGATTTCGCTTTTGAAATT
>JAZSLZ010000046.1:0-9919 GCA_045535635.1 Clostridia bacterium | reverse complement strand
CCTTGACATCAAACTTGGTGCCGGTGCATTCGTTTGCGGTGAAGAAACAGCTCTCTTAACATCTATTGAAGGCGAAAGAGGCGAACCTCGTCCAAGACCTCCATTCCCAGCTATCAAAGGTTTATGGGAAAAACCAACACTTTTAAATAACGTTGAAACATATGCAAATATTACACAGATTATCTTAAACGGTGTTGAATGGTTTACATCAATGGGTACTGAAAAGAGCAGAGGTACAAAAGTATTCGCTCTTGGTGGTAAGATTCAGAACACAGGTCTTGTTGAAGTTCCAATGGGAACAACATTAAGAGAAGTAGTTTATGAAATCGGTGGCGGTATCCCTAACGGTAAGACATTCAAGGCTGCTCAGACAGGTGGTCCTTCAGGCGGATGTATCCCTGCACACCTTATTGATACACCAATCGACTATGATTCACTTCTTGCTATCGGATCTATGATGGGTTCAGGCGGACTTATCGTTATGGACGAAGATACATGTATGGTTGATATTGCTAAATTCTTCCTTGAATTTACAGTAGATGAATCTTGCGGTAAGTGTGTACCTTGTAGAGTTGGTACAAAGAGACTTCTTGAAATCCTTGAAAAGATTACAAGCGGTAAGGGCGAAATGGAAGATATTGACAAGCTCGAAGAACTTTGCGAATCAGTTAAGAGCAGTGCTCTTTGCGGTCTTGGTCAGACAGCTCCAAACCCAATCTTAAGCACACTTAAATTCTTCAGAGACGAATATGTAGAACACGTTCGTGATAAGAAATGTCGCGCAGGTGTATGTAAAGCATTACTTTCATACAAAATTGATCCTGAAAAATGTAAAGGATGTAGCCTTTGTGCAAGAAATTGTCCTGTTGACGCTATTTCAGGTCAGATTAAGAGCCCATACACAATTGATACAACTAAGTGCGTAAAATGCGGACTTTGTGAATCAAGCTGTAAGTTTGGTGCTATCAGCAAATAATGGAAGGAGATACTGATAATGGAAAATGTTAACCTTAAAATAGACGGTATAGAAGTTTCTGTACCAAGTGATTATACTATTCTTCAGGCTGCAAGAAGTGTTAATATCGACATTCCTACATTATGCTACCTTGAAGGTATCAACAAATACGGTTCATGCCGTCTTTGCGTTGTTGAAATCAAAGGTGCAAGAGCTCTTCAGGCTGCATGTGTATATCCTGTAAGTGAAGGAATGGAAGTGTTTACAAACACTGCTAAAGTTAGACGTGCAAGAAAAGAAAATTTAGAACTTATCCTTTCAAACCACGACAGAAGCTGTCTTACATGCGTAAGAAACAGAAACTGTGAACTCCAGCAGCTTGCTGAAGAATTTGGTATTGAAGAAATTAAATACTCAGGCGAAAATGACCCTGTTTACGAAAAAGACACATCATCACCATCTTATGTTCGTGATAACAACAAATGTGTACTTTGCAGAAGATGCGTTGCTGCTTGTGATATGCAGGCTGTATCAGTAATCGGTGCTGCAAACAGAGGTTTCGCTACTACAATTACAACTGCTTTTGATACTCCTGTAAACGAAGTTGCTTGTATTTACTGCGGACAGTGTATCAATGTTTGCCCAACAGGTGCATTAACAGAAAATAACCACATTCCAAGAGTTATTAAAGCTATCGACAATCCTGAAAAACATGTTGTTGTTCAGACAGCTCCAGCTGTAAGAGCAGCTCTTGGTGAAGAATTCGGTCTTCCAATGGGAACACCTGTAACAGGTAAAATGGTTACTGCATTAAAACTTTTAGGCTTTGATAAAGTATTTGATACAGATACAGGCGCAGACCTTACAATTATGGAAGAAGGAACAGAATTTATTGAAAGATTTACAAAGCAGGA
Organism: Clostridia bacterium; assembly: GCA_045535635.1. GTDB lineage: Bacteria > Bacillota > Clostridia > RGIG6154 > RGIG6154 > RGIG8700. The sequence goes on along the minus strand of JAZSLZ010000046.1, from coordinate 8,050 downwards.
AAAACTTCCTCTTATCACATCTTGCAGCCCAGGTTGGGTTAAATTCTGCGAACACAACTTCCCTGAATTCACAGAAAACTTATCATCTGCAAAATCTCCAATGGAAATGTTTGCAGCTATCATTAAATCATACTATGCTGAAAAGAATAATATCGCTAAAGAAAATATCTATTCAGTAGCAATTATGCCATGTACTTCAAAGAAATTTGAAGCACAGAGACCTGAAATGTCATCAAGCGGATCACTTGACGTTGATGCTTCATTAACAACAAGAGAACTTGCTAGAATGATTAAACAGGCAGGTATCAACTTTGCAGAACTTCCTGACTCTGAATTCGACGATCCATTCGGTGGTGCAACAGGTGCTGCTGTTATCTTCGGTGCAACAGGCGGTGTTATGGAAGCTGCAGTAAGAACTGTATATGAACTTCTTGAAGGTAAGCCACTTGAAAACCTCGAACTCGAAGCAATTCGTGGTGTTGAAGGCATTAAAGAAGCTGCTCTTACAATTCAGGGTAAAGAAGTTAAAATTGCAGTTGTTCACGGAACAGCAAATGCAAAAGCTCTTCTCGAAAAAATCAAAGCAGGTGAAGCTAAATATGACTTTATCGAAGTTATGGCTTGTCCTGGTGGTTGCGTAAACGGTGGCGGTCAGCCAATCGTTTCAGCTAAGAAGAGAGCACTTGTTGATATCAGAGCAGAAAGAGCAAAGGCTCTTTATGCTGAAGACAGAGGCTCAGAATTAAGAAAATCACATGAAAACCCAGCAATCAAAAAGCTTTATGAAGAATTCCTTGAAAAACCATGTTCACATAAAGCTCACGAATTATTGCATACACATTACACAAAAAGATCAAAAATTTGAAAAAAGGTATTGCAAAATTTATAAACCTGTGTTATAATAACTTTTGCATGTTAGAAAGAGGTGAAAAAAATGAGAGAAGGAATACATCCAAATTACGAAGTTGCTACAGTAAAATGTGCTTGTGGCGAAACATTTGAAACTCGTTCAACAAAGGGCGACATCAATGTTGAAATTTGTTCAAAATGTCATCCATTTTTCACCGGTAAGCAGAAGTTAGTAGATGCTGGTGGTAAAGTTGATAAATTCAGAAAAAGATTTAATCTTGATAAATAATTCAACAACAAAAACTCCCAATTTTGGGAGTTTTTTGTTATATTAAAAAGCTTTGGTTAATTCCAAAGCTTTTTAAACTCATAAGTTACCTTGTCATTATTAATGTTAAATTCAAGTATGTTTGCGTTTGCCATTTTATCATCAAGATTTACACCGTCTGTAGTATCTGATATTCCAAATATGTTAACGCTTTTGTACTTATGATAAGATGTTTGAGGAGCATTTGTCACAACATAAACATTAGTATTAAGGTCATTTAGCATATCTAAAAATGATGAACCTTCTATTGTGTCTGATTTAAGTGTACCGTTAACTAGTATAAATAAATTGTTTTCCTTACAGTTTTTAAGAGCATCTTTAAATTTGGTCCACTGAGAAGCGTCTGCCGAACGAATACTGCCGTTCTTTGTAACAACAGTTATAAAATCTGCACCGTCTTTTGTAATGTGGCTGAATTCCTGTGTGTTAATTTGTGAGTAGGAAGAGTTTATTTTACTATTGTTGTATTTGCCAAGCAAAGCATAAGAATTCGCCGAGCTTATAGATTTTAAAAGATTACTATATGCTATATTGTCAAAAATTGATGTCTGCGAGTCAGGGATTCCTGCTATTTTTATGATAGTGCCCTTGGAATTTACCCCATAATTTGTGTCGTTTACTGTATTGAAATCCTTATTTATATTAATTATTGGATTAGAAGAAATGTTTACTTTTAAATTATCAAAATAAAGGTCACCTTTGTTTTTTGCTGTTTCTTTTTCCTGAACAACATATATTCTTGTAAGATAAAGAGGGAATATAGCGTCATCAGGAATAACTGTCTCTACAGTTTGCCAACCTTTTTTTACACCTTTAAGCGGCGTGAGGCGATAAGCTTTGTTGCCTTTACCATCTGTAAACTGTATTTTAATAAGAAGTTCATCAAAGTCTTCTTCAGAGTACATATCAAATGTAAGACTTTTAATATTATCACTCATTTGAATTGAATCAAAAACCATATATGCAGCCATTGTGTCATCATATTCCTCAGTTGTAAAATCAAATGAAAGTTTGCCGGAATACTTTCCTGATTTTTTATATGCGGTGCTTAAAGAATATGAACCTTTTGCGTGTTCGTCAGGGTATGAGGTGAAGGTTGCATTAATTGTTTCAAAATTGTCTGTGAATGCTGAAATTTGGGGATTGTCAACAACTATTTTTAAATACGAAACAGCATTGCCTTTTTCAACCTTAATGTGTGTAACACCGCTATTTTTTGCAGTTATTGTTTTGTTTGAATATGTGGCAATCTGTGGATTTAAAGAAGTAATTTTGAAATTAGCAAAATTATCCACCTTGCAGGTATTACCTTTTATATCAGATACTTCAATGCTTAACTGTGCAGTCTTACCTTTTTTTAGATTCAAAGTATCATTTAATTTAATTGTTGATATGCTATCAATTACTGTAATTTTCTTTGTTGTGCTAAAGTCTTTGTATTGTGCTGTTAAAACAACTTCTCCGCCTTTGCTTGGAAAGAATTTTGGTTTTTCTATTTTTCCTGATGATGCAGTAACTGTGGCAGTTTCGCCGTTCCATACAGGATTTAAGTATTCATCAAAAATTCGTGCTTCATAAGTTATATAATCATCAACAAAAGTAACATCGCTACTTATATTTAATTGAACTGATGTTGGCTTTGATTGGTGAGCTGATGATATTACACCTAATGCATTTACAACTTTTCTGTTTTCCGTAGGTGTATTTAATGAATGTAAATCAGAGTTGAAAGCAGTTTTTGCGACAAGATTAGTTGAACCACCGCCATCAAGGTTAAGAGCATTATAACAGCCAAATTCCATCATAATTTCTGCAAGTTGTGAAAGGGTTGCACCTTTGCTTGAAGAAGTTCTTCCATCTACAGTAACTAAGTAAACAAATTTACCTGTTTTATCAGTGCCTATTGCAGTTCTGGGATTGTAACCGCTTATATTGTGTGTGATTGGAGCAATTTCACCGTTTTTGATAAGCATTGTTCCACCGCCAAATGCAGTTTTAATGTTATCAAGAGAAGGTGTTGCAGAAAGCTCGAGTTTTACCTCATCACCAACCTTAAAGTTGTTAGCAAGAAACATACTTGAACCTTCGGAAACTACTAAAACATAACCGTTTTCAGGAATTGCAACTGAAGGTAAATTCCTACGAAACTCTTTTACCTTTCCATCTTCAACAACCATTTCTACAACTTCTTCACCGGGGGCAGGGGACATACCGTTGTTAAAATCAGAGGTGTAAAGGAGTAAACTGCCGTAATAGGTTGTGTGTTTGTTTGTGTGTCTTATTTCAAGTGATTCGCCATTAGGCGCTACTACTTTTCTTGTGAAAGTCATATATGAAAGCATAAGAGTATTATCTTCAATAAAACCTGCTGCCATTTCATCTGTGTTTATAGGAGACTGCAAAAGTTTGCCGTCTTTGATTTCAGGACCTAAACTAAACCCTTTGTTGCCGCTATGAACTGAAAAAAAGTCTGCATTAGCAGCAACAATGGTGTTTTGTGTTGCTGCAAGATTTTTTACTGTATCAAGTATATCAGTTCCTTGTGGACTTTTAAGTAAATCAAGCTTAAGAAAGCTTTTGTTTAAGTCAACTTTTACAACATTAAAGGTTACATCACGGTCACTGTATAGACGCCTATAGGAAGTGTGGGTTATTCCGCTATATAATTTTTCCTGTGTTTTGTATTCATAAACAGGAGAGGCAATAACAGTAGTTGATAAAAGTAATATACATATAATTAGAGAAATAAATTTTTTCATAAATACCTCCTTAATAATATATTACCATATAAAATATGCTTTTTCAATGGGAATACTTAAAATTGATGGATACTTTTTGGATTGACTAAACAATTGTTTTGTTGTATAATAAAATAGATTATGTATAGTCGGAGGTAGAAGATGGCACTATCATATTTTTTAGTTGCAGGAGGCATATTTTTTGCAAAATTTATAGGCTTGTTCAGAGATATAATTTTTGCATCTGCATTTGGAACTTCTGCAGTATCTGATATTTATTTTCAAATATTTGGTATAGTTACTCTTATTTTTACAGGTATAGGCGTTGCACTTCAGACAATGCTTATAAAGAACTTGAATAAAGAGGGAATAAACAGTGTGTCAGGACAAGAAGTTTACACCCGTAAGTTTATAACAACGGTTTCAATTATACTTCTTGGGGTTATGGCTCTGTTATATATTTTTGCAGTACCTTTTACAAGAATGCTGCTTCCTGAAGTACAGGGAGATAATTTCAATTTGGCAGTAAGAATCACCTATTTAATGCTTCCGTCATTATGGGGGGCGGTGGTTGCTTATTTATTGTCAGGTGCACTTCAGAACAGACAGGTATTTTTTATTTCGTCAATAATAAGTTTGCCATATAATGCGGTTGTACTTATAGCTCTTTTCCTCAATGTAAGAGATATATATGTTATAAGTGCAATAACAACACTCGGCTGGATAATGCAGGTTATAATTCAGCTGCCTTGGTTTTATAAGACTGGCTACAGATTGTTTGTCCCAAAGAAAAACGAAAGCAAAATAACTGTAAAAAGCACAGCAAATTCAGAGATTTTATGGATATTTATATCAAATATGATGTTTCAGCTTTGCTTCCTTATAGATAAAACATTTGTAAGCGGTGAAACAGGTATGATTGCTTCAATAAATTATGCTTCAAATCTTTTCATTCAGATAGCAGGTGTGTTTGTTGTGGCAATGTCAACGGTTGTTTTTCCGTCCATTTCAAAGGATTATGAAAAAGGAGACATTGCGGCGGTTCGTTCACATTTAAGATATATTATAACTGTTATGGGAGCAATATTTTTTGCAATGCTGTTAACTGCAACTTGCTTTAGTGAGCAGGTTATAAGACTTATCTACGAACGAGGTGAATTTACTGCAGAATCTACCGCTACCACATCTCTTGTATTTGCGATTTACTGCTTTGGCGTGTTCGGTTATGTGGCACAGGAACAGTTTAATAAGATTCTTTATCTTGGTTCAAAGTATAAGTACACAGTGATTGGTACAATAGCAGTTGTTTTATTAAAGCTTTTAGTGGATTTAGGTACAAATAATATAGTTGTTATTGCTTCAAGTACATCTTTGCTTCTTGCATTATATGCAGTATATATTGCATTTTCTATAAAAAAAGTTGTGGGAAATTACATCAATAAAGAAGTGGTAATAGATGTTGTGAAAATTATATTTGCCGGTCTGTGTGCAGTTGGTGTATTTGTGTTATTTAAAGTTTTAAATCCTGCTATTGTAGATCACAAATTGTTATTCTTTGTGCCTCTCGCTTGTTGCGGTATTGTGTATGTTGGAGTATTGTTTGTGCTTGGAATAGTGAAGAAAATTTTGCGTAAGGAGAAAAAAACAAATGAAGTTGCTTAATAAAGTTTTACCGTGGATACTTATAGTCATATTATTATGTGCACTTTTGCCTGTGTCTTTTAACAGAATACAAAATGAAAATGAAAATAAAAATGTTGTTCCTGCAGTTTTGTTGAAAGATTTTGAAATAGTGCTTTCTGAACAGGATACTGATAAGTACCTTAAAGAATTTAAAAAAGCAGGAGTGACACATCTTGCACTTATGGAAGAGGATATTAATTCACTGGTTTTAAACGGAGTTATAACAAATATTAAATATAATGTTCTTCTCCATAAATATGATGAAGAAAGTATGATTATAGCAGATAAATTAAGCAGATTTCCTGATGTGGTTAATGACAGTTATGTAATTATAACTAAAAGGGAAGAAGCAAAGAGATTACTTGAAAAGTGGATTCCAAGAAAATTCACAAAAGACGAATACTGCCATATTACATCAGACGGAAATGACGTATATTGTATTTATGATGGTTCACCAAATACCTGGGAAGTTGTTATGGGTTATAATGAAGAACAATTTATGTATGCTCAGGAGAATGGATTTAAAATCGCAATGATCTTCAAGATTAAAAATTATAAAACAGATGCGTATCTTGAAGAAATGGACAGACTTATCAAAAAGTATAACGTAAAATATTTAAGCATAAAAGATGACGACAGACATCCTGAAAATGAACAGGATGCTATGATGCATATTGAAGGAATATCAAAGCTTATTAAAGATAATGATATGACTTTGGTTGTTACCGAAAATACCGATCAGCTTTCCAACCAGAGACCTATAGGTTATAATAAAATATTTGCTGAAAATTCTGACAAGGTAGTTCGTGCATATGAAACCTATGATATGCAGGATGATCCAACAAATTATATGTTCAGGTATCATCAGCACCTTAATTCAACAATAGACAGAAATCTTAAGTTTATTACGATTACCATGATAGATGCTCCTAAAAAGAATTTTGCTGAGCAGACTGAATTAACGATAAAAGCGACCCAAAAATACATTGACAAAGTAAAAGAACTCGGATATAACATTGCAGATGTAACAGTGGATTATAGTGATTACAAAGGTAATGTAACATATACAAGTGCTATAAGTGCAGCAATACTTGTACTTATGTTGTTGCTTATTATAAGATTGCTTTTGGGTAAGACAATGGAGAAAATATCTGTATGTGGATATATAATCGCTTTTTTAGCAATACTGTTAACATATTTCATACCGCAGAGCCTTGTGTATCTGTATCCAACTGCTTGTGCAGCAATACTGCCTTGTTTTGCAATTACAGTATTGTTTGCTTTTGTTAAAAGTAACAAAGATAAAGTTAATACTTTCACATTAACAGTATCAGGAATTGCAGTAATTCTTATTTGCCTTTGTGCAGGTGCAATTATGATTGCTTCTATGCTTTCAGGTATTGATTATTATGTAAACAATCTGATTTTTAGAGGAATTAAGCTTTCGTTGTTTTTCCCTGTTTTATTTAGTATAGTTGCGTACTATTTTATGTTTATTAAAAACGACGAAAAAACAATAATTCAAGAGCTTGTTGCGGTTGCCAATGCGAAAATCAGTGTATATTGGTTAGTGATTTTTGGGGTGTTTGCACTTGCGGGAGCGGTTTATATAATCCGTTCAGGAAATGTAAATGAAATAAGTTCAGTAGAATCATGGATGAGACACACAATAACAGAAGTTTTTGCAGCAAGACCAAGAACAAAAGAATTCTTAATTGGTTATCCATGCCTTGCGTTGTTTGTTTACTATATAAAGAATACTGATATAAAAGTTGTTTCTTTTATAACAGGAGTAGGAAGTTCAATTTTAGCGGCATCAGTAACAAACACATTTTGCCATGTATTTACAGATTTAACAACTATTTATATGAGAGTTGTTAATGGACTTGTAATAGGATTGATTGTCTGTGCTGTTGTTGCTGTTGCAAATCTTATAATTGTGAAAATATGCAAATATTTAAGAAAATATGCATAAAAAGTCTTGATTTTCAACGCAGAATGTGTTATACTACATTTTGCGTTATGTATGCATCCGTAGCTCAGCTGGATAGAGTATTCGGCTACGAACCGAACGGTCGGGGGTTCGAATCCCTCCGGATGTGCCAAAGTCTGTATTGCCCATCAGGGCAAATACAGACTTTTTTTAATAGGAAGGGATTCGAACCCTGAGAGGGTTTTTGCGTAAAGAAAATATGCCAGTGGCATATTTTTAGCAAAAAGGTGCGAAGTCCGGTACCGAAATGCGAAGCATTTGGGTGGACAAGCAGAAAGGCGAAGCCTATCCCTCCGGATGTGCCAAAACAAAAAATCCTGTCGAAAGATAGGATTTTTTATTTGTATAACGAAAACCACGCGATAGTCGCGTGGTTCAAAAGAGGTTAACCGATGACAAAAATCCTCCAAATATGTTAGAATATTGATGACCTGCCAGTCAACAAAATACATATTTGGA
>JAZSLZ010000117.1:0-6560 GCA_045535635.1 Clostridia bacterium | reverse complement strand
CTTTGTAATTGAAAACAAAAATGAAATCGAAAAAATTAGAGAACAAATTCAGAATATAGAATAAGGAGAAAGCTATGAATCTTGTAAGTATAGGATATGGTAATTTAGTATCATCAAAAAAACTTGTTGCAGTAGTATCTCCTGATGCAGCACCTATTAAAAGACTTGTTCAACAGGCAAAGGAAACAGGTAAGGCGGTTGATGCAACCTGCGGAAGAAGAACAAGATCAGTTCTCTTTTTTGAAAGCGGACACATTGTTCTTTCGGCACTTATGCCTGAGACAATTGCACAACGCTTTGAGGAGGCTTCTAAAAATGATTAAAAATGATAAAGGTTTACTTTTGGTTATTTCAGGCCCTTCAGGTACAGGTAAAGGAACTGTTTGCAAACGTTTGCTTGAAAAAAATAAGGACATTTTCCTTTCAGTATCTGCAACAACAAGAAAACCAAGAGAGGGAGAAATTGACGGCGTTAGCTATCATTTCTACGATGAAGATAAATTCAGAAATTTAATTGCAAAAAATCAGTTTATAGAATGGGCGGCTTTTTGTGATAACTATTACGGAACACCAAAAGCACCTGTTGTAGAAAATATTGAAAACGGCAGAGATGTTATGCTTGAAATTGAAATCGAGGGGGCTATGAAAGTCCGTGCAAAGCATCCTGAAGGTGTTTACATATTCCTTTTCCCACCAAGCATTGAAGCATTGGAAGAAAGATTAAAGGGCAGAGGAACAGAATCAGACGAGGTTATTGCAAAAAGACTTGCAAGAGCCAAGGAAGAGTTTAAAATGTGCACAAAATACAACTACTATGTTGTAAACGACGACCTTGAAAAGGCCGTTGAAGAAATAGAAGCAATTATTGTTGCCGAAAAGGCAAGAAAAGAAAGAAATCAGGTTAATTTAGAATTTTAATTTAAAGGAGAATAAAAAATGTTATACCCAACACTTTCATCACTTGTTAAGAAAACAAACAACAGATACTCACTTGTTCTTGCAGTTGCAAAAAGAGCAAGACAGCTTTCTGACGAAAACGAACAGGTTTATACAGACTATGTAAATGTTTGTGACAAGCCTGTATCAGTTGCAGTTCACGAAATTGCTGAAGGCGAAATTGATATTGAAAACTAAAATGGAAATCGTAAGATGTGCAAGGATTATAATAAATAATCCTTCCAGAGCAACTGATAAGCTTTTTTCCTATATTTGCACAGAAAGTGCCAAAGCAGGAATGAGTGTTAAAATTCCATTCGGAAAAGGTAATACCATTCTTGATGGACTTGTGTTTGATATTGCTTATGAGGAAAAAAGTGAAAAGCTTAAGGAGGTTTATTCAGAGGGTGATATTTTACTTTCTGAAAAACAGCTTCAGCTTCTGGAATTCATAAGGGAAAAATATCTTTGCACATATTATGACGCATTAAAGGTTTTACTGCCACCTGGTGCTATGTCTAAAAAAAACAGAGGCTTTCAGGGGGCAGGGGATAAAAAAATACAGTTCGCTTTTTATGTTGCTCCCAATGGAGATAACATCGAAGAAATTATTTCTGTATTGGAAAGAAAAGCACCAATTCAGGCAAAGGCTCTTGATATTATTTCTCAGGTTGAAAAAATACCTGTTACAGACCTTGAAGAATTTGCAGGGGTAAGCAGAGCTGCTGTTAAAGCTCTTGAGAAAAAAGGTCTGGTGGAAATTGAAGAGATTTCTGTTGAAAGAGACCCTTTCAAAGAATTCAAGATTGAAAGGACAAGCTTTTTAAAGCCTACTGAGGAACAAAAAGAAGCCATTGACTATATTAATGAGGCTGCAAAAAAACAACGCTTTGAAGAAGTTCTTTTAAGAGGGATAACAGGCTCAGGTAAAACAGAGGTTTACCTTCAGGCGGTTGACAATGTGCTTAAAATGGGAAGAAAGGCAATTATTCTTGTTCCTGAAATTTCCCTTACACCCCAGATGTCTTTAAGATTTGCTTCAAGGTTTGAAGATAAGGTAGCAATCATTCACAGCGGTCTTTCTATGGGTGAAAGATATGACACCTGGTCTAAAATCAAAGAGGGCAGAGTAGATGTTGTGGTTGGCGCAAGGTCTGCAATCTTTGCTCCTGTTGATAATATAGGAATTATTGTTATTGATGAAGAACACGAAAATTCCTATAAATCCGATATGACACCTAAATACGATGCAAGAGAGGTTGCCTCTCAGCTTTGCAGACTTAACAATGCGGTACTTGTACTTGCATCTGCCACACCGTCCCTTAAAAGCGGATACCGTGCAGTTAAAGGCGATATAAAGCTTCTGCAGATTAAAAACAGATATAATAATGCAAATCTGCCTGAAGCGGAAATAGTAGATTTAAGATACGAAATTATGAAAGGAAACAAATCCTTTATAAGCGGTCGTCTTAAAGAAGAAATAGAAAAGAATTTAGAAAATAAAGAGCAGACCATCATCTTTTTAAACAGAAGAGGATATTCAACCTTTGTGTCCTGCAGAAGCTGCGGATATGTGGCTAAATGTCCTGTCTGTGATGTGGCGCTCACTTATCATAAATATAACGAAAGCTTAATGTGCCATTACTGTGGATATACCATAAAAAATCCAAGTGTTTGTCCTGATTGTAAAAGCAAATATATTAAATATTTCGGCGTTGGGACTCAAAGAGTTGTTGAAGAGATAAATTCACTTTTCCCAGAGGCAACAACCTTAAGGATGGATGTTGATACAACCCGTGAAAAAATGTCACATCACAAAATTTTAGAGCAGTTTAAAAATGAAAAAACAGACATTTTGGTGGGAACACAAATGATAACAAAAGGTCTTGATTTCCCTGATGTTACCCTTGTTGGTGTTCTTGCGGCAGATATGATGCTTTATGTTGATGATTATTCTGCCAACGAAAGAACCTTTCAGCTTATAACTCAGGTTGTGGGCAGAGCAGGAAGAGGAGACAAAAAGGGAAGAGCAATAATTCAGACCTATTCACCTCAGCATCAGGTTATACAGACGGCAAAAGAGCAGGATTATAAATCCTTCTTTGCAAAAGAAATTGCATTCCGTCAGAAAACAGGCTATCCGCCATTTTGTGACATAGTTCATATTGTGGTAAGCGGAGAGGATTTAACTCTTGTTAAAGAGAATATGTCTGAAATTTTTGAACAACTAAAAAAATCCTTTGAAGAGCAGGAAATTTATGCAACTTTAATAGGTCCTACACCTTCACCTATTGCAAAAATAAGTAACAGGTACAGGTGGCGTGTGCTTATAAAGTGTGAAAATAATGAAAAATTAAGAAAAATTTTAAGAGAAAATGTTGTTGAGGTTGTGAGAAAGGATGTTTCAATAAACATTGATATAAACCCAACAAGCATTATATAGAAAGAGGAATAATATGGCAATCAGAAACATTGTTAAAATCGGAGACGATGTATTAAGAAAAAAATGCAGACCAGTTGAAAAATTTGATGAAAAACTGCATATACTTTTAGATGATATGACAGAAACTATGAGAAAGGCAGAAGGCGTTGGTCTTGCCGCACCTCAGGTTGGTATTTTAAAAAGAGTTTTTGTAATTGAAACAGAAGAAACAGGATATGTTGAGTTTGTAAATCCTGAAATTCTTGAAACACTTGGAAAACAGGTTGGTCAGGAAGGCTGTTTAAGTGTTCCTGAAAGATATGGTGATGTGGAAAGACCTGCAATCGTTAAGGTTAAAGCTTTTGACCGTTTTGGAAAAGAGTTTGAAATGGTTGCAAAGAAACTTGCAGCAAGAGCAGTTTGCCACGAAAATGACCACCTTGACGGATTTCTTTATATAGACAGAGAAATCAAAGCTGAATAAGAAAGGATTTAAAATGGATAGAATAAGAGTATTATTTATGGGTACTCCTGATTTTGCAGTAGGATGCCTTGATATGCTTTTAAGCAGGGAAGATATTGAAATTGTGGGAGTTGTTACTCAGCCTGACAGGCAGTCAGGAAGAGGCTATAAATTACTTCCTCCTGCAGTAAAGGTATACGCTCTTGAAAAAGAGCTTGAGGTTTTTCAGCCTCTTACTGTTAAAGATGAAGCATTTGAAAGCTTCATAAAAGAAAAAAATCCCGATTTGATTATAGTAATCGCTTACGGCAGAATTATACCAAAGTTTGTACTTGAATATCCAAAGTATGGTTGCATTAATGTTCACGGCTCTATCTTGCCAAAATACAGAGGTGCAGCACCTATTCAATGGGCAGTTTTAAACGGTGAAGAAGAAACAGGTGTTACAACTATGATGATGGATGAGGGTCTTGATACAGGTGATATGCTTGTTGTTAAAAAGCTTCCTATCGGTGAGTTTGATACCTCAGGAACTATGTTTGAAAAACTTGCAGAAATTTCTAAAGATGCACTTTCAGAAACAATAGACCTTATAAAAAGCGGTAAGCTTGTAAGAGTACCGCAAAATCACAGTGAAATGACTTACGCACCAATGATTTCAAAAGAGATGAGCTACATTGATTTTAACAAAACTGCAAAAGAGGTTTGTTGCCATATTAAAGGTATGAATCCGATGCCTGGTGCGAAAATTACTGTTAACGGTAAAATTGTAAAAATACTTATGGCTAAAGTAGTTGAAAAAGAAAGTGAAAAAGCAGGAGTTGTTGTTGAATGTAAAGACAGACTTGTAATTTCCTGCAAGGATAAAAATATTGAAGTGTTAAAAATTCAGCCTGAAGGCAAAAAACAGATGGATATAGAGGATTTTCTTAAAGGAAATAATATTTTTAAAGAAAATATGGAGATTTAATTATGTTTTATATTGATAGTGGTTATTGGATTTATGTTTTACCTGCTATGATTCTTGCCTTATGGGCACAATACAAGGTTAATTCAACTTATACAAAATACAGCAAGGTTTCCAATCACAGAGGAATGACAGGTGCAGAGGTAGCGGTTAAAATTCTTAATTTATATGGAATTTATAATGTTAGGGTAGAACATATTCCGGGAAATCTTACAGACCATTTTGACCCAAGAACAAATGTTATAAGACTTTCTGACGGTGTTTACTCAGGAACATCTGTTGCAGCACTTGGTGTTGCCGCACATGAAACAGGACACGCAATTCAACACGCAAAGGGATATATTCCAATTAAATTAAGAAATATGGTGGTTCCTGTTGCATCACTTGGCTCAAACCTTGCAGTCCCACTTGCAATACTTGGATTTATTTTATCAATGCCTGTTTTAATAGATGCAGGAATAATTCTTTTCACAGCTGTTGTTGCATTTCAGTTTGTAACACTGCCTGTTGAATTTAATGCAAGTAGAAGAGCAATATCTGTTCTTGACAGTCAGGGAATTTTATACGGAGACGAATTAAAAGGTGCTAAAAAGGTTCTTGGTGCGGCAGCTATGACTTATGTTGCGGCAGCTGCAGTTGCACTTGGCAACCTTTTACGACTTATGTCATTAAGAGGAAGAAGAGATTAATGAAAGCAAGAGAAAATGCACTTCTTATTTTAATAAAAAGTGAAGAAAATCAGTCTTATGCAAATCTTGAGCTTAAAAAGAAGATAAAAGTTACTGATCCAAGAGAAAAAGCTCTTGTAACAGAGCTTGTATATGGTGCTTTAAGATACAAATTAAGACTTGATTACATTATAAGAAAATTTTCAAAAACACCATTCAGAAAAATTAACGATAATATAAAGAATGTTTTAAGAATTTCAATATATCAGATTATTTTTCTTGATAAGATTCCGGATTCTGCCGCTTGTAACGAAGGCACAAGCCTTGCGTTAAAGTATGGCGGTAAAGGAGCATCTTCTTTTGTAAACGGTATTTTAAGAAGTGTTTCAAGAGAAAAAAATAACATTAAATATCCAAACAGTGAAGTTGAAAATTTGATGTATTACTATTCTTTTCCTGAAAATATCGTAAAAATAATTTTAAGAGATTACGGATACAGTGGTGCAAAGAAAATTTTAAATGAGCTTAATAAAAGCAAAGGTATATGTATAAGACCTAATCTATTAAAAACAACTGAAGAAGATTTTGAAAAGCTTATTGAAAGCTACGAATACGAAAAAGGGGACGACTGTTACTATGTAAAAGGCTTTTCAGTAACAGATAACAACCTTTACGATGATGGTATATATACTGTTCAGGACAGGGCATCTATGATGTGTGCAGAGCTTCTTGCTCCTCAAAAAGGGGAAAGAGTTTTAGACCTTTGTGCTGCACCTGGCGGAAAAAGCTGCTATATGGCTCAGCTTATGGAAAATGAAGGCGAAATTACATCCTGTGATATTCACGAGCACAGATGTGAGCTTATAGAAAAAAACGCCATAAGACTTGGCATAGATATTATCAATACAAAAGTAAATGATGCAAGTGTTGAAAACGGTGAGTTTGTTGATGCTTTTGACAAGGTTCTTATTGACGCACCTTGTTCAGGGCTTGGAGTTATTGCAAAGAAGCCTGATATTAAATGGTCAGAAAAAGATTTTGACGGGCTTTGTGACTTGCAGTATAAAATACTGGAAAACGGCAGTAAATATGTTAAAAAAGGCG
>JAZSLZ010000032.1:0-34888 GCA_045535635.1 Clostridia bacterium | reverse complement strand
ATACCTGCAAGAAGAGCTTTTCTGTGAAGCGCAATATAATGGTCAAGTGAATCGTCTTTTGCTTCGCCTGTGTAGATAATATATTCGATTTCTTCTTTATCGATTAAATCAAGAATTGCAGGGTCTGAAATATCTTCAAATGTTGTAACATCAATACCAAGTCTTTCGATTTCTTCTGCAGTACCCTTTGTTGAGTAAATCTTAATCTGTAAATCGTCAAACTTTTTAGCAAGACCGATAACATCGTTATAGTCGTGTTCGTCAACGCTGATGAACACACCCTTTGGTTCTTTAGTCTGCACAGTTAAACCTGCAGATGTAAGACCTTTGAACATTGCTTCATTGAATGTTTTACCGATACCTAAAACTTCACCTGTTGATTTCATTTCAGGTCCAAGCTTTGAGTTAATATCAGAAAGCTTTTCAAATGAGAAGACAGGAACTTTAATTGCAAAGCAAGGTGGTGTTTTGTAAAGACCGGGTTCATAACCAAGCTCTTTAATGCTCTGACCGAGCATAACCTTTGATGCAACATCAACCATTGGAATTCCTGTTACCTTACTGATGTATGGGATTGTTCTTGATGCTCTTGGGTTAACCTCGATAACATAAAGCTCACCATCATAAATAAGGTACTGAATATTTACAAGACCTTTTGTTCCAAGTGAAAGTGCAAGAGTTGTTGAACTGTCAACAATAGTCTTAAGCATTTTGTCTGAAAGGCTGTATGGTGGGTAAACTGCAATAGAGTCACCGCTGTGAATACCTGCTCTTTCAACGTGCTGCATAACACCAGGAATTAAAACATCTGTACCGTCAGAAATAACGTCAACTTCAAGCTCTGTACCCTTCATATATCTGTCGATTAAAACTGCATTTTCAATTTTACCGCCAAGGATAATGTTCATATACTTTGTAACATCTTCGTCGTTGTGAGCGATTGTCATATTCTGACCGCCGATAACATAAGATGGTCTTAAAAGTACAGGGTAGCCAAGCTCGTTTGCACATTTAAGTGCATCTTCAAGTGACATAGCTGTAAGACCTTTTGGTCTTTTAATATCAAACTTTTCAAGAAGAGCATCAAACTGTTCTCTATCTTCCGCAAGATCAATACCCTCTGCAGAAGTACCAAGAATAGGAATGTTGTTCTGTGATAAGAATTTTGTTAAGTTAATAGCAGTCTGGCCACCGAATGCAACTACAACGCCAACAGGCTTTTCAATTTCGATAACATTCATAACATCTTCAGGTGTTAAAGGCTCGAAATAGAGTCTGTCTGCAGTATCAAAGTCAGTTGATACTGTTTCAGGGTTGTTGTTTATAATAATAACTTCGTAGCCAAGGTCTTTAAGTGTCCATACACAGTGTACTGATGAATAGTCAAACTCAATACCCTGACCGATTCTGATAGGACCTGAACCAAGAACGATAATCTTTTTCTTGTCAGATGCACTTTCTCTTGCTTCGCAGTCTAAATCGTGAGAGCTGTAGAAATAAGGTGTCTGTGCTTTGAATTCACCTGCACAGGTATCAACCATCTTATAAACGCAAGGCTTGTGTTCTTTAACCTTTTCGCCTGAAATTCTCTCAAGCGCTGCATCTGTGTAGCCAAGCTTTTTACCTTTAAGATAAAGCTCTTCAGAAAGATTTCCAACTATTTCTTTTTCAAAGTTAACAAGATTTTTAAGCTTTTCAATAAACCATTCGTCAACCATTGTGATTTCGTGGATTTTTTCTGTTGAAACGCCCTGCTTTAATGCTTCAAAGATTGCAAACAATCTTCTGTCGTCCATCTGGTGGAGCTGCTCTTCAATGTTTTCATGGTCTTTGAAAGCAGGAAGATTTAATGTGTCAATCTTAATTTCTGCACCGCGAACGGCTTTCATAATAGCCATTTCAAATGTAGGACCGATAGACATAACTTCACCGGTTGCCTTCATTTGTGTGCCGAGAGTTCTTTTTGCATAAGCAAATTTATCAAATGGCCATTTAGGCATTTTAACAACGATATAGTCAATTGCAGGTTCAAAACAAGCATAAGTCATACCTGTAACATCATTTCTGATTTCATCGAGTGTATAACCAAGAGCAATTTTTGAAGAAACCTTTGCAATTGGGAAACCTGTTGCCTTTGAAGCTAAAGCTGATGAACGGGAAACTCGTGGGTTAACCTCGATAACTGCATATTCAAAGGTTTCAGGGTTAAGTGCAAACTGACAGTTACATCCGCCCTCGATGTTTAAGGCAGAGATAATGTTAAGTGCCGCACTCTTTAACATACTATATTCTCTTGTTGAAAGAGAAACCGCAGGAGCAACAACGATTGAGTCACCTGTATGAACGCCTACAGGGTCAACATTTTCCATACTGCAGACTGTGATTGCAGTACCTTTGCTGTCTCTGATAACTTCAAATTCGATTTCTTTCCAACCAAAGATGTATTTTTCAATTAAAACCTGAGTGATAGGTGAAAGAAGAAGACCATTTGATGCAATAGTTCTTAATTCTTCTTTGTTGTATGCAACACCGCCACCTGCACCACCAAGTGTGAAAGCAGGACGAACGATAACAGGGTATCCGATTTCGTCTGCAATTTCAAGACATCTTTCAACCTCTGTTGCAATATCAGATGGAATACAAGGCTGATTGATAGAATCCATTGTAGCTTTAAAAAGCTCTCTGTCCTCAGCTTTGATGATTGCTTCTTCGTTTGTGCCAAGAAGTTTAACACCCATCTTTTCAAGGAAACCTTCTTTTGAAAGCTGCATAGCGATTGTAAGACCTGTCTGACCGCCAAGTGATGGAAGTATGCTGTCAGGCTTTTCTTTTTCGATAATTCTTTTAACTGTTTCTGCAGTAAGTGGTTCCAAGTAAATAGCGTCTGCCATTTTCTTGTCTGTCATAATTGTAGCAGGGTTTGAGTTAACAAGAACAATGTCAAGACCTTCATCTCTTAAAACACGACAAGCCTGAGCACCTGCATAGTCAAACTCAGCAGCCTGACCGATAACAATAGGACCTGAACCTATAACTAAAACTTTTTTAATATCTTTATTAAGTGGCATTAGAATTCCTCCATCATTTCAATAAATTTGTCGTAAAGGTAGGAGGTATCCATAGGGCTTTCACAAGCCGCAGGATAGAACTGAACAGAAAATGCGTTATTTTCGTATTCAATGCCCTCTACTGTATTGTCATTAACATTAACAAATGATGTTTTTCCGCCTTTGACAGTATTTTCTTTAACAACATAACCGTGATTTTGGCTTGTGATAAAACATTTTCCTGTTTCTAAATATCTTACAGGCTGATTTGCACCTCTGTGTCCGTATTTTAATTTTTCAGTATCTCCGCCGTTTGCAAGAGCTAAAATCTGGTGTCCGAGACCAATACCAAAGATTGGCTTTTTGCCCATAATTTCTTTAACAGTTTCAATAACCTCTGTGTTTGACTTTGGATCTGAAGGACCGCTTGAAAGCAAAATACCGTCATACTTCAAAAGCTCTTCAGCCTTTGTGTTGTATGGAAGTATGTCAACCTTAACACCCTTACTTGCAAGTGTTGTTGCCATACTCTTAAGCATACCAAGGTCTAAGATACCAACTGTTTTTTCTGCATCATTTGTTTCAAGAGAAATAACCTCTTCACAGCTTACATCTGAAACCTTATCTTCAATTTCAAAATCAAAAGATACATTCTTTGGTTCTTCAAGAAGAATTTTGGCTTTCATAACGCCTTCTTCTCTGATTATTTTTGTAAGCTCTCTTGTATCTATATCACAAATACCCATAACTTCCTGCTCTTTAAGATATTCTTCAAGAGTTGTTTCCATACGGAAGTTTGATGGCATATCGCAAAGGTCACGAACAACATAACCTGCAACCTGTGCATTTTTGCTTTCAGCATCTGCGGAAATCATACCGTAGTTACCGATCAAAGGGAAAGCCTGTACAATAATCTGACCTTTAAAGGCAGGGTCTGTTAAAGTTTCAATATAACCAACAGCACCTGTTGTAAAAACAAGCTCACCTGAAGTTTCTTTTTCATATCCAAAGGATTTTCCTTTGAAAACTTTACCGTTTTCAAGAATGAGATATGCGTTCATTTTTGTCATCCTTTCTGTATAAATAATTCCTGTATGCCATTATCCAAGCAGTTTAACCAAAACTGCTTTCTGTGCGTGGAGTCTGTTTTCTGCCTGATCGAAGATTTCGTCTGCATGTTCTTCAAACACTTTTGCAGTAATTTCTTCTTCTCTGTGTGCAGGTAAGCAGTGAAGCACCATTGCATCTTTCTTTGCAACTGCCATTAATTCATCATTAATCTGATAGCCTTTAAAGATTTTCTTTCTTTCTTCAGCTTCATCTTCCTGTCCCATTGAAGCCCACACATCTGTATATAAAACATCTGAATCTTTAGCCGCAAGTAAAATATCGTCTGTAACTAAAAGATTGCCTGTCTCATTTGCCCAAGCCATAATCTCACTGTCCGGCTGATTTGTAGAAGGACAAGCGATTGCAACCTTCATACCTGCTTTGATACAACCAACGATAATTGAGTTTGCCATATTATTACCGTCACCTACGAAGCAGATTTTAAGACCTTCGAGTGTTCCTTTATGCTCTTTAATTGTTAAAAGGTCTGCAAGAACCTGACAAGGATGTGCATAGTCTGTAAGACCGTTAATAACAGGAATTGAACCGTATTTTGCTAAATCTTCAACCTCCTGCTGTGCAAAGGTTCTTATCATAATACCGTCAATCATTCTTGAAAGAACTCTGGCTGTATCGTTAACAGGCTCCCCTCTGCCAATCTGTAAGTCGTTTGAGCTTAAAAACAAAGGATAACCTCCAAGCTGATGCATACCTGCTTCAAAGGATACTCTTGTTCTGGTTGAAGATTTTTCAAAAATCATACCAAGGGTTTTACCTTTAAGATAGTTCTGCTCTATATTGTTTTTCTTTTCAAACTTCAGCTTTTCGGCAAGTTCTAAAAGCTCAAAAATTTCTTCGCTGGTAAGGTCGCCAAGCTTGAGTAAATGCTTCATAAATGTTCCTTCTTTCAAACTGATTAAATTTTGTTTATTATCTGTATAATTATACTTTAATTTCAATAAAATGTCAATAAATACGCATATAAAAAATGCAGAGATTTTTCTCTGCATTTTAAAATCCTTTATTCAGCAGGAACTTCTGCTGCTTCAGGCTGTGCTTCGCCTTCTGTTTCAGCTTCAGGAGCTGTTTCACCTTCTGCTGCAGCTGCTTTTTCCTGTGCTTTTGCTTCCATAATCTGCTGGAATTCTTCCATATTAATAGAAGCTATCATTTTTTCGTTTTTCTTGATTTTATAATCAGCTTTCCATTCTTCAATTAATGAAAGATATTTACCGTTGTTAAGAACGTTAAGAATAGTCTGTTTGATTTCTTCATAATCAGCATCAGTCATAGCAACTCTCTTGATGATGTGGTAACCATAAGATGTTGGGATAAGTTCTGAAACTGCATCAATTGCAAGTTCGTTAGCACCCTTTTCAAATTCAGGAACCATGCTGAAACCTGCCTGTTGAAGTGTACCAAGAACGTTTTCGTCTTTAATATTTGCAGTAACTGCAAAAACATATCCATCAGGTTTTGCAGCTGAACCTGGATCTTCATTTAAGCTTTCAAACTTTTCAAATTCTTCACCTGCTTTGATTTTTGCAAGTGTTTCTTCTGCTGCTTTCTTTTTGTTTGCAGCTTCTTCTTCAGGAAGAGCTTCACCTGTTTCATCATTTACAGTTGAGAATAAAATGTGTTTAGCTTTAATGAAGTTTTCATCATAGAACTTCTTAGCTTCTTCTTCTGTTGCTTCTGTAAAAAGTCCAAGATTAACAGCTTCGCCGTTGAATTTTGTAACTGTTTCAGACATTGACATAATAGCCTTGTACTGATCAAATGTTAAAGCGAATGAAGAAAGGATTTCATCAAAAGCTTCCTGTCCGCCGTACTGTTCAACCATAGAATTAAGCTGTTCTTCAAAAGCCTTAACTTCTTCTTCTGAAAGGGCAATGCCTTTTTCTGTAGCCTTCTGGAACATAACTTTAATAGTTGCAAGTTCTTCAAAAGCAGTTTCTGCATCATAACCCATAGCCATAAGATAAAGCATTTCATACGCATAAACATTCTGATCTTCTACCTTACCCATAACGAGGTTTGTGTCTGCAAGAATTTCTTCCATTGTTAATGTTTTGTCACACGCTGTGAATAATGTTGCCATTAAAACAACACAAAGAACCAAACTAATTATCTTTTTCAAAATAATCTCTCCTTTTGTATTAATCTATTTCCATTTAAGCATTATACAATTTTTTTCATATAAAGTCAACTACTTTATCCTAATTTACAACCAGATTTCACAAAAATTTCTAATATATGTTTACATTTATTGTTTTTTTTGCTACAATATATGTACTATGGACAAAATTAAAACAAATGCAATAAGAATTGCAGAAAAAAACAAGATTTCATATAAAATCCACCATTATGAATGTGATGAATTTAAAGACGGTCTTGAAATTGCCGAAAAAATAGGAATGCCTAAAGAAAAGGTGTTTAAAACACTTGTAACTATAGGTAAAAGCAAGAATTACAATGTTTTTGTTATTCCTGTTGAATGTGAGCTTGATATGAAACTTGCGGCAAAGGCTGTTGGCGAAAAAAATGTGGAAATGATAGCCGTTAAAGACATAAACGCCGTAACAGGCTACATCAGAGGCGGCTGCACACCGGTGGGAATGAAGAAGAAATATAAAACCGTCATAGACAAGTCCTGCGAAAACTTTGAAACAATCATTGTTTCTGCAGGAAGAATCGGTGATATGATGGAACTTCCTGTTAAAGGACTTATTTCTTTAGCAGATGCAACAACAGATAATATTGTGAAAGGAATAAATTAAATGAGTTTTAAAGGATTACTTACAAACGAACTTAAAAATGCATTTGAAAAAGCAGGTTATGAAAAGGAATACGGAAGCGTTTCCGTTTCAAACAGACCTGACCTTTGTATGTATCAGTGCAACGGCTGTATGCCTCTTGCAAAAATACATAAGAAAAAGCCTCTTGATATTGCAAATGAAATTGCTGACATCTTAAAAGAAAGTAAAACATTTAAAAAAGTGGAAGCATGTCCTCCGGGATTTCTTAATATGGATGTATCAGATGAAATTTTATGCGAATATATAAACAAAATGAAAAACAGTGAAGATTTTCTTATAGACAAGCCTGAAAAAGCAAAAACAATCGTTATTGACTACGGCGGAGCAAATGTTGCAAAATCACTCCACGTTGGGCATTTAAGAAGCGCCATTATCGGTGAATCAGTAAAAAGACTTTTCAAGGTTCTTGGCCACAATGTTTACGGTGATGTTCACCTTGGCGACTGGGGACTTCAGATGGGTATGGTTATTGCAGGAATTATTGAACAGTTCGGTCTTGAAAATCTTATGACTAAAGAAGACAGAGAAAAACATATAACAATTTCTGTTCTTGAAAAAACCTACCCTGCAAAATCTGCACAGGCTAAAGAAAACCCTGAAGTTATGGAGCATTGCAAAAAGTTAACCTTTGAGCTTCAGAAGGGCGAAGGTATTTACTTTGAAATATGGGAAACAGTTCTTGCAGTTTCAATTCAGGATTTAAAGAAAAATTATTCAAGACTTTTAGTCGATTTCGACCTTTGGAAAGGCGAATCAGACGTTAGAGATATTATTCCTGCAATGATTGAAGACTTAAAAGCAAAAAATCTTGCAAGAGAAGACGAAGGATGCCTTGTTGTTGACATCACAGAAGAAACAGACAACCCACCGCTTCCGCCTCTTATGCTTTTAAAATCTGACGGTGCTGCACTTTACGACACAACAGACCTTGCTACAATCATTATGAGAAACGAAGATTTTGATCCTGATTTAATCGTATATGTTGTAGATAACAGACAGGGTACTCACTTCAAACAGCTTTTCAGAGCTGCCAGAAAAACACAGATCGCCAAAGATAAAACAGAGCTTTTCTTTGCAGGTTTCGGCACTATGAACGGCAAAGACGGTAAGCCATATAAAACCCGTGAGGGCGGAGTTATGCGTCTTGAAGATTTAATCAATACACTTGAAGTTGAAGCATACAACAGAGTTAAAGACGCTATCAGCGGCGATATAACAGAAGATGAGCTTAAGGAAATCGCAAAAAGAGTCGGCATCGGTGCTCTTAAATTTGCAGACCTTTCTAACCACAGAAGCAAGGACTATGTTTTTGATATTGATAAATTCTGCTCATTTGAAGGAAAGACAGGCCCATACATTCAGTACAGCGCAGTAAGAGCCTCATCAATCATAAGCAAGGCAAACGATTCTGCAGACGGTGAAATCCTTAAATCAGAGGGTGACGTTCAGACAGAGCTTTTCCTTCTCTTAACAGAATTCCAGTCTGCTCTTGAAAATGCGGCAGCAGACTTTGCTCCAAGCGCAGTTGCAGAATATGCGTACAAACTTGCTCAGGCACTTAACAAATACTACCACGAATACAAAGTTCTTGCAGAAGAAGACGAAAGCAAGAGAAAATCAAGACTTTCAACTTTAAAACTTGCTCTTGATATGCTTGTAAAAATGATGGATATTCTGGCAATAGAAATTCCAGAAAGAATGTAAAAATCCCAAAATCGGGTTATGCTTTCAACGAATCGCCCCACTCATGTATAAAACATACACTACGTGGGTGCTTCGCTGAAATATATCTCCGATTTTGAAATTTTGTTTAAAAGGAGAAAAATTATGTTTAAAAAATTCAAAGAATTTGCTTTTAAGGGAAATGTAATTGATATGGCAGTCGGTGTTGTTATCGGTTCTGCTTTCGGTAAAATCGTAACTTCACTTGTTGCAGACATTATAACACCTTGCATCGGTATGCTTACTGCAAATGTTTCTTTTAAGGATTTAAAGCTTGTTCTTCAGGCTGCAGAGGGAGATATTCCTGAGGTTGCTATTAACTATGGTTTATTTATTGAAAATGTTATTGATTTCTTTATCGTTGCAATCTCTATTTTCCTTTTTGTTACATTAATCGGTAAAGTAAGAGAAAAATTTGAAAAGAAAGAAGAAGAGGTTAAGGTTGAAGAACCTGCAAAGCCTACTGTTGAAGAGCTTCTTGCAGAAATCAGAGACACTCTTAAAGCAGAAAAATGAGAATAGGCATTATAGGCGGTGGTGCATCAGGACTGTTTTGCGGTCTTGTTGCAAAGAAAAATAACCCTAAAAACAAAATTTATATAATAGAAAAAGCAGATAAGTGCGGTAAAAAAATTCTTGCTACAGGCAACGGTAGATGCAATTTAACAAACGAAACTATGGGAGAGGAATTTTTCTTTTCTTCAAGCATAGACCATGTTAAAGAAGCTTTATCTGTTTTCACAAATATTGATACTAAGGAGTCCTTTAATGAATTAGGACTTCTTTTTACCACGGGCGATAAGGGTAAAATATACCCAAGAAGCTTACAGGCTTCTTCTGTTTTAGATGTTTTAAGAATAGAAAATCAAAAGCTTGGCGTTAATGAAATAACAGGCTTTAAGGTTTTAAAAATCGAGAAAAAAGGTAATATTTTCAGAGTTTTCGGTGAAAAGGAAACTCTTGAATTTGAAAAAATTGTTATTGCAACAGGCGGAAAAAGCGGTGAAAATTTAGGCTCGGATGGTGACGGCTACACATTTTTAAAGTCTTTCGGCCATAAAATGAACCCTGTTTTTCAAAGCCTTGTGCAGATAAAATGTGATAACACCTACACCAAAGCATTAAACGGCACAAAAATTACTGTTTCAGCTAAAATTGAGGTTAACGGAAAGTGCATCGACAAGGGTGTTGACGAAATGCACTTCACCGAATACGGACTTTCAGGACCTCTTGGCTTTAACCTTTCAAGAAGTGTTTCAAAGCATTTTTCCGAGAAAAATCCAAAAGATATTTACTGCTCAATAGATTTTATGGGTGAATTATCTTATGACGAGGTTAAATCCTTTATAATAGACCGCATTAAAGCACAAGGCCACAAAAATCTTGAGGATTTCTTTACAGGTGTTTTCTCAAAAAGATGCGGACAGATGATAATTAAAAAATCAACAGACAAAAAGTTCAACACTTTAGCCAAAGAGCTTTCAGGTGCGGAAATCAAAGAAATTGCAAACAATATAAAAGCTTTTAAAGTTAAGCTTTTATCTGTTATGCCATTTAAAAATTCTCAGGTTACCGCAGGTGGAATTAAAGTAGAAGAATTTGATATAAAAACCCTTGAATCAAAAAACATCTCAGGACTTTACGCCTGTGGCGAGGTCCTTGATGTTGATGGAATTTGCGGTGGCTACAACCTTCAATGGGCGTGGTCAAGCGGATATATGGTTGGAAAAGCACTATGATTAAAATAAGCAATGTTAAATTAAGTCCCCTTGACTCAAATTACAAAAAAGCAGTGGCAAAGGCACTTAAAACAAAAGAAGAAAATATTTTAAATATCGAAATTCTAAGAAAATCCCTTGATTGCAGAAAAAGGGATTTTATTCACTATGTCTTAACCTTTAAGGCTGAGGTAAAAAACGAAAAAAGTTTTTTAACGCTTAACAATGTTACTCTTTATGAGGACAACCCCTATGTTTTCCCTTATGAATCAGGCAAGAACGAGAAAATTGTTATTGCAGGTTCAGGACCTGCAGGTCTTTTCTGCGGTCTTATTCTGGCAAGGTGCGGTATGAAACCGATTATTCTTGAACGAGGAGAAAGTGTGGAAAAAAGAAAAGCATCAATTGATACTTTTTTCAAAACAGGTAAGCTTAATTTAAGCTCAAACATTCAGTTTGGTGAGGGTGGGGCAGGTACTTTTTCAGTCGGCAAATTAACCTGCGGACTAAGCAACAAAAAAATCCCTTTTGTGCTTGATGAATTCGTAAAGCACGGCGCTCCTGAAGAAATCAAATATCTTGCAAAGCCACACATCGGCACAGATTATTTATATACAACTGTTAAAAACATAAGAGAAGAAATTATTTCTCTTGGCGGTGAATTTCTTTTTGAAACAACGCTTACAGATATAATTGTTGAAAATAATTCTATCTCTGCAGTAGTTACGGACAAAGGCACTATCAAGTGTGATAAATTAGTTCTTGCAACAGGGCACAGTAGCCGTGATACTTACAAAATGCTTTATGAAAAAGGTGCCCAAATGGAAAAAAAGCCTTTTTCAGTTGGCGTAAGAATTGAACACAAACGAAAACACATAAATCTTATTCAATATAAATCAGAAAAGTGGGCAGAAACCTTACCTGCGGCAGACTATAAGCTTTCCTGTCACAAAGACGACAGAGGCGCATACACCTTTTGTATGTGTCCCGGTGGCGTTGTTGTTTGTGGTGCATCAGGAGAAAGACAGGTTGTTACAAACGGTATGAGCTATTTTGCCCGTGACGAAGAAAATTCAAATGCGGCACTTCTTGTTTCTGTCTTGCCAGAAGATATAGAAGGCGGTGTTTTAGAGGCTATTAAATTTCAGGAAGACCTTGAAGAAAAAGCATTTATCAAGGGCGGAGAAAACTATTATGCCCCTGTTCAGCTTGTTTCAGACTTTCTTGCAGACAAGGAAAGTACAAAGGCAGGAGAAGTTAAACCATCTTACCTTCCAGGTGTTAAATACACATCTATAGGCGATGTTCTCCCCTCATTTGTTATTGATATGCTAAAATACGCAATAATAGATTTTGATAAAAAAATGAAAGGCTTTAATTTGGGCGACGCCGTTTTAACAGGGGTTGAAACAAGAAGCTCTGCACCACTTAGAATTTTGAGAGACGAAACCTTTCAGTCAAATATAAAAGGTCTTCTTCCTATTGGAGAGGGAGCAGGTTATGCAGGTGGAATAATGTCTTCGGCACTTGATGGCATAAACTGTGCAGAAAAAATAATTGGGGATGTTAAAATGCTCCAGAACACAAAAAGGCAGTAAAATATAAATATATAGAATTTTATAATTGATAAAATTTATAATATAACGAAGAAAAAGCTCACAATTATGAGCTTTTTCTTTGATTTAGTGCCTTTTTGTTATGAACAAACTTCACCTCTCGGCGTATACACATACGCCTTCGGGTAACCCCTACGGGTTCAGTTTGCCCATTCTGAAGTATTTTTCCTATCCCCTTAAAAACTCGTGGATTATTTTTATGTTTTACACACTTATTTGTGAGGAAATTTATTGTAATTCATTCTGTTTGGCAACCAAATTCTCACCTGCATACATCTTACGAAGCTTTGGTTTTTCGATTTTTCCTGTTGGGTTTCTTGGAACATCTGCAATAATAACCTTTTTAGGTCTTTTATATCTTGGAAGGTCAAGACAGAATTCTTCGATTTCTTCTGCTGTTAATGTCATACCTTCTTTTGCTTCTATGATTGCAGCCGTGATTTCTCCAAGTCTGCTATCCGGAAGTCCGATAACTGCAGCATCTTTAACTTTATCGTGTTTTCTTAAGAAGTCTTCAATCTGAACAGGGTAAATGTTTTCACCGCCTGAGATTATAACATCCTTCTTTCTGTCAACAAGGTAGATGAAGCCGTCTTTTTCCTGAGCCATATCGCCTGTGTAAAGCCAACCATCTTTTAAAATTTCGTTGGTTGCTTTTTCATCTTTATAATAACAAAGCATTACGCCGGGGCCCTTAACTGCAAGTTCACCAACTTCGCCTTTTTCAACCTCACTGCCATCAGGATTAATAATTTTTGCTTCCCAGCCAAATCCCGCTTTACCGATAGCACCCACTTTATCAATGTTTTCAACACCAAGATGAACACAACCAGGTCCGATTGATTCTGAAAGACCGTAGTTTGTATCATACTGATGATTTGGGAACACCCGTTTCCATCTTTTTATAAGGCTTGGCGGAACAGGCTGTGCACCTATGTGCATTAATCTCCACTGGTCTATATCAAACTGTGAAAGGTCGATTTCTTTTCTGTCTATTGCATCTAAAATATCCTGCGCCCATGGAACTAAAAGCCACACGATTGTGCATTTTTCTTCGTGAACCGCTTTTATAATCCACTGTGGGTTAACACCTTTTAATATAACTGATTTAGCACCCACTAAAAAGCTACCGAACCAATGCATTTTAGCACCTGTGTGATAAAGAGGCGGAATACAAAGGAAAACATCATCTTTTGTCTGACCGTGATGTGCCTGTTCTGCCATACAGGAATGCATTAATGCTTTATGAGCGTGAACAATGGCTTTAGGGAAGCCTGTTGTGCCTGATGAGAAGTATATAGCCGCTTCATCTTCGTCTGTAAGCTCAACCTTTGGTTCTTTTGATGAACAGTAGCCAACTAAATTGTCATAGCTTTCCGAAAATGTAGGACAATCATCTCCCACATAAAGCCACATTTTAACCTTTGGAATTCTGTCGCAGATTTCTTCCACACGGCCTACAAATTCAGGACCAAAAAGTATAACATCTGCATCTGCAAGGTTAAGACAGTATTTGATTTCATCTGCAGTATATCTGTAGTTTAAAGGCACTGCCAAAGCACCTGTCTTTAAAATACCAAAATAGATAGGAAGCCATTCAATGCAGTTCATAAGAAGAATTGCAACCTTATCACCTTTCTTAATACCTCTTGTAAAAAGGAAATTTGCTAAACGGTTTGCCTTTTTATTGAACTGTCCCCATGTAATTTCATTTCTGTATGCATGGTTTGGATTTGCCTCAATAAGTGAATATTCTCTCCATGTCATTCTTTTTTGCTGCTCATACTGTGGGTTTATTTCCACAAGAGCAGTATCGTTTGGATAAAAATCCGCATTTTTCTTTAAAATTTCTGTAATAGGCATTTTAAAATTCCTTTCTTGTTAACCGTCAGGCGTTTTATAAACAAAAACATCATAATCAAGCAAGTGTCAGGGTTAATATCCTGACACTTGCTAATTCTGTCATAACAAAGCTTTTAACCATACGTTCTATTATAAACCTGTATGTTTTTCCTTTTATTTCAAAGGTAATTTTTCTGAGAACGCTTTCATAACATCAAAATCTCTGTTCCATATAAACATAGCTTTGTTTGTCATTTTTTCAACCTTTTCAGGGATTTCAATATTTAAAGCTCCTGAATGTAGGTTATTTTTTACTATGGTAGGAATTATAACTGATGTAAACTTTCCATCTATATAACCTGTTATTATAACATTTGCATTTATATCTGCACCTGTATAATTTTTCATAGAAATTGCTTTCATGGTATTTCCGTTTTCAAGAGTTCTGTCTCCACAAACACCAGTTATTGCAAAGATAAATTCTTCATTAGACTTGTTATTAAATACAGTTCCGCTTCCGCCTACGAACTTAAGCTCTGTTAAGACTTTGTTTTCATCTGTATCAAGAACAGTCTGATAAAGCTTATTTAAGTTGCTTGTAAGGGTGCTAATAACTGTACCTTCTCCATTAACGCCATCTACAGTCATAACAATATCCGCAGCTTCGTCTTTATAGCTGTTATATGTTGAATAATACTGGTGAAGAAGAACCTTAAATGTATCAGTGGTGCCGTCTTCATAACAAGCAATAATTTCGTAGTCTTTTGCCGGATATTTAGAGCTCATTACAAGCTTAATTTTATCGTAATTTCCTTTCTCCTCAGTTTTAAGAGATAAGGTTGTTGTCTCTGAGTTTGTTGTTTTTATTGCATTATCAGTTTTTGTTGAATATCCAACCTGAGGGAAATGGAATACTGTGTCTTTATATTCGTAGTATCCGTTTGAAGGAACAAGTTTCTTGAAGTTTGTAAGATTATACATTCCCATATCACCAGAATAAGTTCCAATAGTCAAATTACTGCTTTTTACAATTTCTCCCTCATCGCTAAACAGGTCTGCATTAAAGCTTCCTGTAATATCGAAAGGCACTGTGGCATCTTTGTAAATATCAAGACTTACTGAATATAAAGTTTTTATAGTTTTTACACCATCAGAGTTTTCCCACTGACTGCCTTTTCTGCCGATATTTCTTGCAGTAACTCTGAAATAAAATTCATTCTGCTCGTACTTGCTTAAATCAACATTAAGTCTTGAGAAATACACATCTTCATTTGTGTATATCTTATTGCTCATATTTTCATCTGTTGCAATTTCAACAGTAAAGTAGTCAGATGAAACAGGTCTTTCCCACATAAGGAATACATTTGACTTATCAGAGCCATCCACATAGGTTACATTAAAGCTTTTGTCAATGCCTTGTTTTGGATTAGCTGTCTCAATATCATTAAGTTCAAAGTCAAGGTTGTATGAAACAGAGCCATCTTCCTGAATACCGATTTTGTCCATATCAAAGCTTTCATCAAGAGCGCCGTCGTTTGTTGAGCCTTTAATTCTGAAATCTCTGTTTTCGTAGTCAACAAACATATCTTTTGACGCATCTTGAACATTGTATTCAAACACACCGTCGAATTTTTCATAAACATCATAAACAACGCCGTTTACATCTTTGTCATCCATTGCTCTCCAAGGACTGTTTGCAATATTTCCTTTATATTCGTTGCCAATGGTTGATTTTAATGATAAAAGGCTGTATTTTTCTAAATTTTCACCTGTCTCAATAGCCTCTGCAAGATTTCCGTATTTTCCACCCTCTGAAAATTCAGGAAGTGTTAAAATAAACGGATATTTTTCAACAAACTTTGGTACAGTTTCTTCAGGATTTAAAAGTGTTTCAATAGAGTCATTCATTTCTGGATATTTTTCAAAGTACAACTGGTTTCTTCCAAGCATTTCATAGCTTTTTTCATATCCATTATCAAGAATAACTGTTTCGTTAGCAGGCATACCTGAAATTCTGATTATTTCGTCAAAAGCGGTACTCTCTGAATTGTTGACATAATCCTCAACAAATCTGTTTGTTCTGGTTATACTTGCATCTGTATCAATGATAGTGTTGTAGTTTACTATGTTATGTTGTCCGCCACCGTTTTGTATGCCGTTGGCAGCTTCACCAATGCAGTTTGCAAAGATAATGTTATGGTGAATATATGTTCCGCTAAGTCTGTTATCAAGATAAACAGCAAGACCGTTATCCTTTGTTCTTTTATCTAAGTGTTTATAGTCGTGAATGTAGTTGTATGCAATTTGATTACCTCTGGTTGCAAGATGTCTTCCGTTGTAAATAACACCGCAGTCGCCTGTATCACGGAGCATATTGTAAAGCTCATTATGTGCAATAACATTTTCGTTACCCGAAAAGTTTATAGCATGGAAGGTTCCCATGTGAATTTCGTTATTTAACACATAGTTATATGCACCGGAAACAGATATTACTGCATTGCATCTTTGCTTATCACTTGCGTTGTATATGTAGTTATTTGCAATTACATTGTTGCCGTCTGATAAAGTTGAACGATTTCCGCCAATGAATCTAATAGCATTGCATCCAATATTTATAAATCTGTTATTTCTTACTTCGCAGTTTTCAGCAGCATCTGTGTAGTTTGAAACACTTGCAAGTGTTGGTGCATTTTTTCTTGCAGTATAATTTACTGCAATATTTGAAATGTTGGTAAATTCGCAGTTATATACATTAACATTTTCATTAGAGGAACCTGCAACAATTGCATCTCCTCTTATTTTATCAAACTTAACACCATCAAAGTACAGATTGCTTAAACCTGATGAGGTTGTAATAGCATTTAATTTTCTTGCTGCAATCTGGATTTTTGAATTTTCATTAAAATCTGGTGTAGGATAGTAGTAGAGAATATTTTTATCTCTGTCTATATACCATTCTCCCGGGGCATCAAGCTCATAGAGAATATGCTTAACTTTATATCTTCTGCTGTGAACTTCATCAAGATTAAATCTTGCAGGATTTTTAAAGCAGAGTAAATCTTCTTCAATTGTTATGTTATTTCTTTCGTTTGAGTAATCAGGAGCAGGATAGCCCTCAAAATATGCAAATTTCTCATTCTGCCATTTTTTTGCACGACTGGCATTAACCTTTATTTTTCCTGCAGATATTGAAGTATCAGCAAGGTCAACCCATGTGTCATAGTTGCTTTCACCATTTGGATACTGTGCTACATTTTGTTCCTTATCATTTACAAAGAAGGTAATATCCTCATATCCGTCGCCTCTTACATATATACTGCTGAATACAGGCATATCTGTTGCATCAATTCCAGCTTTTGAAAGGTCCAGCTTTAATACATTGCCTATAACCTTAGGCTGAAGCTTTTCCCCTGCTTCTTCTTCAGTAACCTTTTCAAAATCACTGTAGCTTAAAGTATCTGCAGTTGTAATAACGCCTCCTGCACCTTTTATTGTAACAGGGTTTTCTTCTGTACCTGAATCTTGTTCACTAAGCTCAAAGGTTTTTGTCAAGTTATACTCACCTTCAAGAAGAATAATATCTATAGGTTTGTCATTTTCATAAGTTCTTGCAATTTCTTTTGCTCTTTCCAGTGTTTGAACAGGAACTGCCTTGCTTCCGTATCCGTTATCATCACCATTAGGTGAAACATAAATTTCATAATGACCGTTTTCGCTGACAATTCCTCCTAACAAGTATTCAAGTTTTTCAAGCAAAGCACTGTCAAAACTTGCTCTTGATACTCCCTGCTTTTCAAGGAAGCTTATTCTTCTTTCAACATCCTTCATAGCATTAAACTCTGTACCGTCAAAAACATCTTTAAAGCCTTGAATTTTATTTTCGATTTCAGAAATATCTTCAGCATAAGTGCTTTCTTTTGTTCTGACGCCTGTTACACCGTGAAGATAAACCGGGTATAGATCGCTTATAATAGCTGCAATATAGTAATCTCTATTTGCATCATAGCCAGTCACATTTTTTAACTGTTCTTTGTTAATAGGAACATAATATGTGTTAGCACTATTCTTTTCAGAATTAGTTACAGTACCTGAAGTTGTCTGAGTAACATATTTCTCATAAAGTTCACCGCCCATTTTCTCAAGGTCGGAAGCAGTTGCATAGGTAACACTTACTTTTTCAACTGCTTTGCCGTCTGTATCAACATTTATTGTTGATGCACGACCAAAAGTTGAAGCTGCTTTTATTGTCTTTGCACCGTTACTGTAGTAAAGTCTGATACTTTTATCTGTAAGCTTGAAATAATCACTTACATTAACATCTGTTGGATACCACATATCACCAAGGTTATCTTTTATTCTCTGGCTCATTCGTTCGCTGTAAGGCATAGTATCATTTTCAAGCATTGAATAAAGTGCTATTCTGTAGCCGTAGCCGAAATTACCAACGATAGAAGTTTCCTCTTTTGTTGTTCCGTCTGCAAAGTAAACTTTTGTTTTTATTGCAGGAAGCTGTCTTGCAGTCTCCCCTCCAAGGTAAGTAATACTGTTTGCAAGAATACTGATTTCATCATAAGGAGTAACCCCATCAAACGGGATATCAAAGCCGTATGACTGTGAAACCATACCTGCATTGTAGGTGTTTTGACCGATTGTTTCTGAAATACCGCTGTAACCGTATGTTAATTCACCGTTATTGACATAATACTCATTAAATTTATCAGGGAATGTTCCATTATAGGTTGTTTTAGCTGAATCTGTGGAATAGAAGCTAATATATGAACCACTAGTATAGTTACTTGGTAAAAGAACATTCTCTGTTTTCATAACAATACCCTGCTTATTAGGAATGTTATCAACCTCTGCACTTTCGAACTCAAATATATCCGCAGCGTGAGTGTTATCCTTCTCTGTCCAGTTGATAACTACTCTGTCCTGATTTCTTTTAGTATTAAGCCATTCATTATAAAGGGCAATATGGCTTTCATATCTTCCGTAGTTATTTGTTAAGGTTTTTATATGATCCTCTGTTACTCCGTATTCTACGAGCCTGTCCATAATACTTTTTGCTTCTGCCGCAGTCTTACCTGTTTCTTTTGTATATTTTTCAGGCAGATTGTCTATAATTGCCACAAGCTCCGCCTTTAAATCTTCTGCCTTACTTGTGTCGGCAGAAACAGGCGCAAACATACCAAACACCATAATAACTGCCAATAAGATAGTTAAAATCCTTTTCATAATGTCTTCCTCTCTTAGTTTTTTTAATTATTTGCCAATGAGTTATCAGCACAACAACCCATACTATACTCTTTTACATTATATCACAAACTCTACAAATAATCAATATAAAAAATTTCACTTTTTCACTAAAAAACAACCCTTAACCAAGTGTTAAAGACACCTGACTAAAGGTTGCTTTTAAATTATTCAGTTATTCAACTATAAATGTGTTATAAATCTTTCTGCAGTGTGCAAAATCATCAAGAATAAGACCTTCCACTCTCTGACCTTCTTCAAGCTGGAATTCTATATCTTTCTCAATTGACTCACCTTTAGCAAGTTTGCCGCTTACAACATATCTCTTAAGCATCTGGTTATTTTCCGCGTAAACCGCAACAACTGCTGTAACCGGACATTCTCCTTCCATATTGTTTGTAAGTACAACCTTACCTTTTCCGTCAACATAAGTAATCTCAGCCTGAACTGCCTGTGGTGCACTATATTCTCCTGTGTAACCTGCCTTAAGGCTGTTACCCATACCCATTACTTTCTTGGATACTGTAAGCTCGTAAACATCTGAATAGTTATAATCGTTAGGTATTTCAACCTTAACTTCATATATCTCTCCTTCTTTTTCATAATCAAGCTCATATCCGCTGAAAGCTTCTCCGTTCTTTGTAATCGCAAACAACTCTTTTGTAACAGAGTCTTCTGTAATAGGAGCAGAGAACTTAACAGTGTATGTCATATTGTCAAGGTCTGTGTATGTTTCAACACTAACAATCTGTGGATTTTTGTAAATATAATCATCAATAGCTGCTTTAGCTTCAGGTGATGTGTAGATTGCATCAAACTTTTCATAAAGTTCACTCTGATAATCGTACTGTGTAACACCTTTAGTTTCAAGCGCATCTATCTTGTTTTTAATATCAGCAAGCTGCTCGATTTCCTGTTGATTAAATTCGTCAGAAATCTCTAATATCATTTCTTCAATCTCTGTAATTTCCTGCTGAAGTGACTTGCCCGCAACTGTTACGCCGTAAACTTCCTGTTCATCTTTTGTAAGTCTTCCGAGCTTTGCAAAGTAGTAAAACTCTTCAGATGCACCTTCGATTGTTACAGGAATATATGCACAGTTAGAATTTGCAATTGTAACTTTTGAGCCGGTTTCATCAACCCAGTTAAGAGCTGCAGAAATATTTCTATTCATCTGAACAGATGTAACCTTTTTCTCTACAGGAATCTGGAGAAAATCTACAAAGCCTACAGGACAGTACTGTCTGCCGTTAGCTATACCATTACATCTTGCAAGTCTGTAGTCACCAAAGAGAACAGATTCACCTTTGATAATTAAATCATCATTAGGGAATTTAACATCATCAAGAGTTATAGCTTTGCCGATAACTTCTGCTGAATTTGTTTCTGAAAGATATTTTTCTGCAGCTGCAATGCTTGCACCTGTTGAAATATCTGTTGTTTTTGGAACATAGACAACTGTTTTTGCAAGTCTGTCGCCGTCACCTGTTTTTGAAGATGCACCACCTGTTACTCCCATAAAATTAGTCATACTTGATGGAAGAAGAACTGTTGAAAGTACATACTTTGTAAAGCTTGAACCGTCTGCATAAGTAATTTTTACAGGGAATAAACCTGCCCATCCTCCACCGTTTACAGCATGTGTTGACATAAGGATGTTAACAGATACAGGATTATCAATTGTTCCCTTTGTCTTATAAGCATTAACAGAGTTTGGTAAAACATGAACATTGTATCCGCCAGTAGATGTAAGATGTGCACCTTTACCGCCGATAGGTCCCATTTTAAAGCTTATGTTATTATGCTTGTAAAGGAAATTCATTGTGCCGTCTGTCTCTGTTGACTGAAGCTCGAATTTACTGTTTCCGTTAACATACATTGTGAAAGAACTTGTTTTCTTTTCCTCTGACATGTTAAGATATTCGCCTGTAATCTTTCCGTCTTCATTTCCTAATATTGAATCAATAAGGAAAATCTTTGAAGAAACTGATTTTGTGGTAAAATAGCCACTTATATGGTTTGTTATAGGATTTCCGTCAACATCCTTTGTAGGTACGTTTGATGCAGTAGCATCTCTTGGATAATATTTATAAACATCTGCAGCTGTTGCAAATACGTCGTGTGTGTAAGGAATATCAAGATATTCTGTTATTGTAGGAGCATTTAAGAATTCTTCTCTTGTAGGCTCTGCAAAAAACATATCGTTTACTTCAGTTTCAGCTGAAACAGGAGCAACGAAGGTTGTCATGCTTAAAAGCATAGCAACTGTTAAAATTAAAGATATAATTTTTTTCATAGTTTATTACTCCTTTCTATCAGTTAGCAAGACCTGAAGTCTTTAAGTAGTTGTAGATGATAACTGCAGCCTGAGCTCTTGTGCAGCTTTCCATTGGTCTGAAGGTGTTATCTTCAAAACCGTTGATAACTTTCATTTCTGCAAGAGTTGATATAGCATCTTTAGCGTAGTCTGCAATAGTATCTTTATCTGCGAATGAATTTTCTGCTACATTTTCTTTTGCACCGATTACTCTGTAGAGCATTGTAGCAATATCCTGTCTTGTTACAGGCATACCAAAACCAAACTGGTTTTCACCGATACCTGAAATGACACCCGCTTTAACTGCCTTTGCGATGAAAGGTTTAGCCCAGCTTGATGCGTCAACATCAGTAAATACGATTTCAGATTCTTCTGTAAGACCAACTGCAATAGAAATCATCTTAACGATTTCTTCTCTTGTAACTGTGCCGTTTGGATCAAAAACTCTGTCTGCTTTACCGTTTACAATACCTTTGGTATAAAGGTATTCAATAGCTTCAACTGCCCATTCAACTGATGCAATATCATCAAATTTATACTTGTATGTGTTTGTCTGATTTTTGTCGTTCTGGATAGCTGCGTCTGTATCCTTGATTTTGTCAGGGATAACTGCAGTTCCACCTGCTGAAATACCAGGTGCTCCGCCGCCGCCAACGCCGCCGCCTGAAACAACGCCGCCGCCCTGATTTTCTTCATCATCAGCAAAATCTACAATAAGACCGTTAAGTGCTTCAATATTTGCGATTGGTGCTGTGTAACCTGCTAAATTCTTTTCAATGTATGTTGTAATTGTGCCTGTAACCTCTGCTTTTTCTTTGTTAGCTGATGTTAAGAGAGCGCCAATGTGTGCATAACCTGCATAGCCTGATGCACCTACCTGTGTTGATTTGTTAACACCGCTGCATACTACTGCTTCGATAAATGCTTTATAAAGATCCTCTTCATCAACAAATTCGTTGTTTAAGAGAGCGCTCTGAACCTGAGCCTTACCTTCTGGAGATAATGTGTATGTTTTGCCGTCCTTTTCTGAACCTGTAGTATAGTATTCATAAACTGTTGTGCCATATATTTCATCAACATCTGAAACCTTTAATGCAGAATCATATTTGAAAGAGCCGTCTGTGTTAAAGCTATATACAGCATCTTTGCCTTGATTTAATAATTCAAGAGCTGCAATCTTTTTGATAATACTTTGCAATTTAATTGCATCATTAATATCTATTTCTCCAAATGGATTTTCGGCATTTTCAGCTATTATTGCATATGAAAGCTTTGTTGCATATAACTCTTTGTCAAGATTAATTTCTGTTGAAGTAAGAGGCTGAAATTTATCTATTGAAATATTAGCTAAAACATCAGTGTCTTTAATTTTTGCTATTAATTTTGCAGTATCACCATCTAACGCCGCATCTATAATAGCCTTTGTATCTGGTACAATTGCATCTGCACCATAAGAGAAAGCTGCATCTTCTGCTTCTACACCGTCTGCAAAAACTTTATATTTTCCCTTTACAGCATCATACAACTGAAAGCTATAGTAAAATTCGCCATTTTCACCAATTTTCACTTCTCTGATGTTCTGTACCGCTTCGTCTACAACATCATAACAATCATATCCCGGATTTGTTACGAGCAAAACGAATGAGCTGTTTGCCGCGCCTGTACCTGTAATTGTAACAGACTGAGTTAAAAGGTCAACATCGGCAGGATTGATTGTAACAGCAGAAGCTGCTGAAACTGTGAACATTGCAAACACCATAAGTGATGCAAGTAATACTGAAATTATCTTTTTCATTTATTACGAATCTCCTTTCTTAGTCTGCCACATTGATTACGATAAGCTTATAAACATTAGCCTGATATGACTGCATAAGTATTCTTGAACATTTATATCCGTAATCATCATAAGTCTTAATATCGGCAGCAGTTCCCTTTGCAACAGAGGAAAGCTTACCATTTTTAAGTGTAATAGTTGTAATATTTGCAGGTATTTTATATGAGTTTACAATGTATGCAGGATTTGTTGCCGAGTAAACCTGTGCAGGATCTGATAAATCCTGATTTGTAATTGTAAGAAGAGTATCTTTGTTTCTTACTGCGAAACCGTCAAAGAGTCTTAATATAGTTCTTGGTTTTTCGGCATTTGTACCCTGTGATTCGTTAGCATTGATTGTAAAACCGTTAAGTGTTAAAACAGCACCTGATGATGAAACTGCATAAGGATTACCTTTGCCTGATGTATCAAATAAACCGTTCTGCTGACCGGCAAGTGCTCCCTGCATTTTTCTTGGATTGATGCCGTAATTCATATCCTGTCTGTAAACAAGTGATGCATATTCAACATTGCCATTTGCTTCAAAGATATTGATAATATCGCCTTCCTGAACAGCATATCTGTCATTTTTAGCGTACTCTTTTGTGTTACCAACATAAGGAATCATATTTGAGAAAGCACCTGTTGAGCTTTCATATTCAACCTGTGTCTGTGCACCGTTCTGTGCAGCAAGTTCAATACCTGAAATTCTGATAACAGGATCGCCCTCACTGTTAAGAGCTTGTTTTACACTCTGGACAATAATGTATGTTGTGTTTCTTGTATTAACACTGTGTGTTGTGAAATTGTTTGCCTTAAGAACAAAGTATTGTGCCTGAACTGATTCAGGATCTGTGTTATAAGCATAAAGACCTGTTATTTTTGTGTCGTTTGCTAAAGATGTTGCAGATTTGATAAGGTATCTTGCTCTTTCTTCAACATTCTGGTCAGGAGAAATATAGAATAATTTAGGTGTGTTAGCAGATGTGAACGCTTTACCGTCAAATCCTGTACCTAAGTATGAAGCTTCTTCTGCCTGATAGAAAATACCAAGTCTTCCGTTTGCTCTGCCTTCCTGATATTCATAAGATACAGGCATAACGATTTCAGAAATAAGACCTTCTTCTGTTAAAGTGAATGATGCAAGCATATCTTTATATTCTGCAAGATCTACTATAACATCTTCAGCTTCATCTTTCTTATAGTTATCCGCACTGTCTGTAAATCCAACTTTATCAGCAAGTTCATAATCAACAAATGCACCTGCCTGTGTGAAAATTCTTACCTTGTTTGCTTTCTTTAAGCCTCTGCCTTCAGTACTTGCATTAATAATAATACCAAGCTCTGAAAGTGCTGCAACTGCTGTATCAACTGCAGCGATTTCGCCAAATGTGTTGATGTATGCTGTTATATCAGCGCCAAGATCAGGAACATCCATAGAATTTGAGTTTACAAGCTCTTTTGCAATAATATACTCTGTGCCATCTTCCGCATAGATGTATGAATCGCCGAACTCATCAACAGTCTTACCGTTTACTTTAAATGAAGCTTTTTTGTCTGAAATAACAATTTTGATTGCATTTTTACTTAAAGCAACATCAATAACGGATTTAACCATGATGTCTTCAAATGAAGCAGCTTTTCCGTCTTTGATATATGTAATTTCTCTTGTTTTGTTGTTTTCTTCGCTAAGATCAAGGCTTACATAGTCTGAAGATGTTCCGGGAGCTATAAGTCCGTTTGAAACAATTTTTTCGCTTGCAATGATATTCTTAACATATACTGAAACAAAGCCTTCAATTACGATTGTATCATACATTTTGCTTTCGCCTGATTTCATAGCAGTAACAGTACCGTTTGAGAAATCTTTAATTTCTTCTTTTGTGATAGATTCAACCTTGCTTCCGTTGAAAATAATTGTTGGAACAGTAGCAACATCAACAAAGTCTTTCTTTTCGTTATCATCATAGAATTCAAGCTTACCGTTTTTCAAATCTGCAAAATCCTTGATTTCCACAGTGAATTCTTCGCTGTCTTTAGAAAGACCTGCATAAATAACTGTCATATCATCTGATTCTTCGTCTTTAACTGCATAGAATTCTACATATCTGCCGATAAAGCCTTTAACATATTCAGCTTTTGGTGAAAGCTTGAATACAGAGTTGCCGATTTTGATTTCATCTTTTTCGATAGAAGAATTTCCTAAAATAGCAGTTGTACCATTGTCTGTAACTTTACCTTCGTATTTGTAAATTCCTAAAACATCGTTTAAGAATGTATCTTCAGATGTTTGATAAGTTGCAACACCGTCATCGTTAACCTGAGTTGTTTCAATCATATTAACATCAAACATATTATAAAGCATTTTAGCGAGTTCACCACGTGTGATTGGTGTTTCACCATAGTTGTTGATGCTCTTTAATACTTTTAAAGAGCTTGCAAGATAGTTATAACCTGCAGGATATCCACCGTTCTGCATAGCAAACTGTTCATATCCTAAAATTTTAACTAAAACCTTGTTAACTTGATTAACAGTAACAGGTTCTTCAGGTGAAAATTCGTTTTCTGAGGTACCGATCATATAACCGATATCTGTAATCTGTGAAATAACATTATAAGCCCAGTGTGATGTTGGAACGTCTGCAAATTTCTGAACTTTTTCAACTTCTACAGGAGCAGATGGTGTTTCTTCAGTTCCTGTAATAAGACCGCTGTTTGGTGTTAAAAGAACATTATCAAGGTCTTCAGGAATTTTGAATGTGTAATACCATGCGTTCTCTTTTGCAACTTCAGAATAGTTAATCTGAAGAAGAACTGTAAGAACCTGAGCAAATTCTGCTCTTGTAAGGTTTGCATCAGCATTTATTGCGCCTGTTTCATCGCCATTGATGATGCCCATTGCTTTAATTATTTCAATTTCCTTAGCATACTTTACAGCCTGAGTGGTTGCACCTGTGCCTTCAGCATTTACCATAACGAACATACTGAAAAGCATAGAAAGCGCAAGGATAACTGAGATAATTCTTTTCATTGAATTCATCATTTTATCTCTCCTTAAGATAGTAATAAATTAGTTTACAACTTTGTTGTTATGAATTTTCTTCCGTATCTTCGGGCGGGTATGGAAACCCGCCCCTACATCATTTTGCATTTATCATCGTAGGGGCGACTCTCTGTGGTCGCCCGTCCACGATTCATTATTGGGTGTAAAATTTCACCGCAATATTATTTTACAGTTGTATAATATGTCTTAAGTGCATCAACGCCGCCGAAGATTAAATCTTTGTTGAACGCATTTTTTGTGATAACAATAAGACCACTGTTTGATTCTTCCCAGTAAACCTGTTTTCCAAGGTCTTCAGAAATAACTCTGATAGGAAGCATCATTCTGTTGTTTACTATAGTTGCAGGCTGATCAAGTGTTCTTGCCTGACCGTCATAGTAATATGTTGACTGATTTTCAGTAAACTTAAGTGTATGTCCGTCTGCAACAACAGTAGCAGTTGCTGTTGCACCGTCCCACGCAACTCTTGCGCCGAATGCTTCAGAAATAAATCTGATAGGAACAAGTGTTCTTCCGTTAACAACTGCAGGAGCTGCCTGAAGAATCTTGTGCTGACCGTTAATCATTGCTGTCTGTCTTCCAACATTAAGTACGATAGTGTCTCCGTTAACCTTAAGAATCTGTGTAGCAAGCTTATCTTCTTTTGTTGCTTCAATCATCTTGAATGCACCAATAACAACTTCGCCCTTACCTGAGCCTAAGATTTCAACGTCAAGGTCTGAGTTTGTATCCTGGAGAGCACCAAGATAAATCCAACCTGCAGAACCGTTTTTATTGTCAATTTTGAATACTCTGTCTTCACCGTCGTAAGTAGATTTTGTTCTTAATGTAACGTTTTCGTCACCCTTTAAAGCTTTACCTACCCAGTAATAAACGTGCTGATATTCATAAGGTGCATCAAAGTTAACTAATACTTTTTCCTGCTCTATCTGTTCCTTAGAAAGGAGACGAATACCATCTACACCAACCTGTACCGGATTCCATGTGTCTTTGTTTGCAAATACGTATGTATTAGTTACGT
This sequence comes from Clostridia bacterium, assembly GCA_045535635.1. Classification (GTDB taxonomy): domain Bacteria; phylum Bacillota; class Clostridia; order RGIG6154; family RGIG6154; genus RGIG8700. Next base: position 7,546 of record JAZSLZ010000032.1, on the reverse strand, counting down.
TATGGTTAAAGATCTTACCTTCTGCAAGGTAATAATCTGAATAAAGCTCGTCAAGAACAATTGCACTTGTTGATGCAGGCCATACCTCGATATCGGCTTCTGCGTAATCGTGTAATGCCAAAGCACCATCGTCTAAAAGAGCATTAGGATCAAAGATATCGCACAGCTGAACATCGTTGATGTAAAGAACAACTCTTGCGCCGCCTTTAATGTTAGGTGCACCGAATTTAATATTAAACCTTTCACCCGGTGTGTAAATTCCGTCATTTGGAATAATTGCTAAGAACTGAGTGATACCGCCACTGAATCTCTGGACTTCAATCTGGTCCTTTGTAAATACCACTGCATAGCAGTTCGCTTTATAGAAGTGTTTTGATAAATCTGAATTCTTGATTGTAAGTGCCTGATAGCTATCTCCAGGATTTACAACAAGGTCAAAATTGTAGAAATCAGTTTTACCGCTTGAGCCAAGCTTGAACTGTGCATATCTTATTGGAATCTCTTTTCTTACCTTTAAGAGCTGATGGTCTTCAGGTTTTCTTAATGTCATAAGTCCGTTATTTGCCGGCCAGTTACTTGCGCTTGTAACAACTTGATGTGTTGCTGTTACATTATTAATAGTATAAACTTCTTCTACCTCTTCTTCATCTTCTGAAGGAACAGAGTTTGTGAGTTTCATTTCCTTATATTCTTCGTTATCCTGAATCTCAACAGTTACACCGCCTGCTTCTGAATAGATAGAGAAGTAACCAGGGTTAGTTTCAGGAAGAACTGTATCAACTACGTCGTAAAGAACAGTTCCGTTCAATTCAAAGTAGTATCTTACACCTGCAATAGTGTTAACGATACCAAAGGCAACATCTGCCCATTCACCGTCTTTAATGTACGCATTGTTAACGGTCTTTAAGATACCTGCCTGTGTGCCTCTTCGCTGAATTTCAACCTGTTCAGGCTTGATAACAACCATGTAACCGTTACCTGAGTAGTTATGCTGAGAAAGTGCCTGTTCTCTGTGCTTAATTGCAATATAATTATTACTATTTTTAGGCCATGTAATCTTCATCTTAAAGCGGTTGATTTCACCTACGCCCGGTTTTTCAGGTGCTGCAAATGTTGATGCACCTTTAAACGCAAGTTTTACAGTCTTTGTTGCTTCATCAAAAGAAACAACTCCGTCTGTTTCAACCTTGCCTCCGCCTTCTCTTAACCATGTTGATGGGTCAACCTTACCGTCTTTAAACATAAAGTGGAGGTTTCTTTCTTCTGAATATACAGCTGCTGATACTTCTTCGTATACTTTTATAAGTTCTGCTTCAACTTCGTTAACTTCAGCCTGAGTAGCTTCGCCGTCTTTCATTGCAGCATAGCGTTTTGCTTTTGCAACTGCAGCTTCAAGCTTAGCTTTTGAACCTGTTGGGTATCCGCCACCAACCTCGCCTTCAACAAGGTTAGCAAGCTTTTCACTTATCTGTTCAATGTTGTAGTTGATTGTATCAAACTTAAGCTGTTCGTATTTTGCTGTCGTGAATAGGTATGGAACACCTGAGCTCATCCAGCTTGATGGATAGTTGATTGAATAGTTCTGTGCTTCAACTGTCCAGTAGTATGATTTATTGCCAACCTCAAGGTCATCAAAGGTTGCATAAGCATTGTGACAAACCTGTTCCTTAACAATGTTTTTCATTTCAGGATCAGTTGCAATTCTTATAATGTACTGGTCTGCGCCCTTTGCATTTTCCCAAACGAATTCTGCCTTCTGTGCGTCAACGTTTGTTGCGCCGTTTGCAGGATATAATTTTCTGAAAGGTGAAGTGTCTCCATCAAATATTGGAAGGTGATCTCTTGTTTCTGAGAGATAAACACCTGTATCTTTGTATTCAAAGTTTTTCTCTGTTAATGCATTTGGTCTTGATTTTGCAAGTTCAGAGTCTGATTTAAGTCTGTAGTCGTGATTTGCATAATCCACGAACTGGTCTTCCATATCTGTTGTAATAAGAGTGTTGTTTTCCGCAACAAGTGTTGGTTCGAGGAAGATTCTTTCACCCCAACTCCATGGAAGGTTTGCAATATTATGTGAAATTGTTGATTTATAAGGAAGCCATCCTTCGCCCTTTTTCTCACGGGCAACTTTAGCATATTCAAGTTCTTCGTAAAGTTCAGGCCATTCTTCAAAGAAGTAGTGATGTGTATCACGAACGTCTTCCATATAGTCAACCCAACCCTGACCGCCTGCAATCATAAGAAGCATGGTTGCGTTGAAGGTTTCACCTGATGCTGCGTATGTAAGAGAACCTCTTGAACAGTCAATAATTGTGTTATCCAATACTGTACAGAAGTTAGCACCGTTAACGTGAACACCTGCGCCTGTATCCCACATAATATTGTTGTAGATGTGAGTATCTGATAACATATCATCGGCATAAATAGCGTTTGTACCGTTAGATGATGTACCACCCTTTGAGTTTGTGTTGTGAATTACGTTGTGGTGGATTTCGTTATCTCTCTTGATAAAGTCACGACCTGCGTAGATAGCACCCGCATCGTATGGCTCTCTTGTTACGTTCCAAACGTGGTTGTATGATGTATCTGAACGAACATAACCATAGTTATATGCGTGGAACATCATATTATGGAATGAGTTGTTTGTAACCTCAAGGCTCATAGAGTTGTTTGCATAAATACCTGCCTGAGATGTTATAAGAGATGGTCTCTCCAGGAAGTTGTTATGTACTCTTGAGTAACTGTCCTTAAGGTGATAAGGATCACCAACTGCAAGTGATATGTGTGAAAAACCTGAATCATAGAAGTCATTTGATTCTATATTAATATAAGTAGAATCGTTGTGCTGAGTTGAGAATCCCCAACCGATACTTGATCTGTTTTTTCCGTTGAACATTCTGGTGGTGGCGTTACCACCCTGGTCCATATGGATAGAACGTCTGAGCATACCAAAGAATTCGTTTCCTACTATATTAATGTGGCTGTTATCTCTGCCCATGTGAATAGCAGTATCAGCACCAAAGAATTTAAGTCCTTCAAAGTTTACATAGTTAAGCTGTTCAAATTTGATAAGAGGATATGACTTGTGTGAAACATACATTTCATGACCTGTAAGGTCGTAAGGTGGGTAATAATAAAGAGTGTTTGTTTTTCTGTCAACATACCATTCTGTAGGACAGTCAATTTCTTCTAAAAGGTTTTTAACCTTCCATCTCTTTGTTTTATTACACTGAACACCGAAGTCTGTACCATACTGAAGAGTAATTTCAAGTGCTTCTTCATCTATTTTAGCAACTTTGTTAATTTCGTGTCTGTAGTCTTCGCCCCAGTAACCCATAACAAGCATCTGGTCTTTATCCGCTGTCTGCCAGTTGCCTATTCTTGACGTTTCCGCCTGGAAAACACCGCCGCCGTTTGTGTTGGCTCTTCCTGTTTTTCCCTTAATAACAGTTTTAACATAAGTACCGTAGTGCATTTCACCGTTAGGCCACTGTGAAATCATCTGGGTTTTACCGTCAAGATAAACATCAATCCAGTTAAGAGGACAGTTGTTTTCATGTTCAGACCAGCCGATAACACCAAGGTCTCCAACATTGTACTTATTTAAGTCAATCTTCATAACCTTGCCTCTTCCTTCTTCAGGAATTCTTGCAAGTGTTTCTGCATCTGTTACAAATTCGAAATCCTCTGTATTAAGCTTTGTTGCTGATGTAAATACAGGTGTTTCTCCTTCATAAGCTTTGTAAGTGATGGGAGCATGCTTTGTTCCCGAATCCCTTGCATCCATAATGATTGTGCTGTCGATATTGTAAGTACCTTCTCTGAAGATGACAGTAACAGGCTTTGTCTTGTCAATCTGTCTTACTCTTTTAACCGCAGCTGAAAAAGTTGCAATAGGATCATTAATAGTTCCGCTTGATGCATTGGAACCTTTAGGACTAACATAGATGACAACTTCATCTGTAGCTCTTACAGGAGTTGCCGCAATGGTAGTCATTGTTGGCATTATTAATGTGATAATTAATAATACTGAAAGTAATACCTTCTTCATTTTTTTCACCTTTCTGTAATTTTTAAAATGATATATGTAAAACCAAACCGGTTAAACATCGAAGCAAGTAATTTTGTGCACTTTCATAAACGCAAAGACAATACTGCACAATATTACATTGTCATATGATACTATAACACATTTTAAGGAAAATAGCAAGGTTTTTTCTTTAATTTTATTCAATTTTTTGTACTTTAGTAAATTCTTCGGTTTTTTATTGGAAAAACATATTACGAAACACAATATATTGTGTTTTTCTTTTTTCACAGTTTGACTTATAATCCAATTTGTACTATAATAAACGAAAGGAGGAAAATACCATGCCAGACTTTCAACTTAATATACAAAAAGAACATGAAGAATATTCTGTTGGAGAGCTTATTGCTAAAAATTTCAAAATTTCCTCCAGAATGCTCACAAAACTTAAAAATAATGACGGTATAAAGCTGAACGGTGAGCATATAACAGTCCGTGGCAGAGTAAAAGAGGGAGATGTTCTTTCTCTTGTTTTTCCTCGTGAAAAATCAAAAAATGTTGTTCCCATTGAGCTTCCTCTTAATATCCTTTACGAAGATGATGAGCTGTTGATAGTTAACAAACCGAAAGATATGCCCGTTCACCCAAGTCTTAACAACTACACAAACACCTTAGGCAATGCCGTTATGTATTATTACAAAGACATACCTTTTGTTTACCGACCTGTCAACCGATTAGACCGAGATACAACAGGAATCGTAATAATTTCAAAATCGGCATACAGTCACAATCATTTAAGTAAGCAAATGCAAAAAAATCTATTCAAAAAAACATATACCGCAGTAACCGTTTCACCTCCCATTCCTGCAAAAGGCATAATAAATGCCCCCATAAAAAGGGAGCAGGAAAGTATTATTAAAAGAGTGGTTGCTCCTGACGGTCAAACAGCAGTAACCGAATATGAAACACTTTACGAAAAAGACGGCAAAGGCGTTGTTAAAGTTCTTCTGCACACAGGAAGAACACATCAGATAAGGGTGCACTTTTCCCATATTGGTTTTCCCCTTTTGTATGATTATCTCTACGGCACTGAAGTTGAGGGCAAAACCTTTATGCTTCACTGCACAGAGCTTGAATTTCTTCACCCCATAACCGAAAAGCCTATGAAAATCACCTGTGAGCCTGAATTTATATTATAAAAAAATCCCCACTCGGGGATTTTTTTATAATATACTTTGCAAAAACTGTCTAGTCTTATCACTCTTTGGATTGTTGAAGATTTCATCAGGAGTGCCGATTTCTTCTATTTCACCGTCATACATAAATATAACTCTGTCTGCAACTTCTTTTGCAAATCCCATTTCGTGAGTAACAACCGCCATTGTCATTCCCTCTTTTGCAAGGTCTTTCATAACTGCAAGAACTTCTCCTACCATTTCAGGGTCAAGAGCAGATGTTGGCTCGTCAAAAAGCATAACATCAGGATTCATACAAAGAGCACGTACAATTGCAACTCTCTGCTTCTGTCCGCCTGAAAGCTGAGCAGGATAAGCATTAGCTCTGTCCTTAAGTCCAACTCTTTCAAGAAGATTAAGTGCCATTTCTTCAGCCTGAGCTTTTGGCATTTTCTTAAGCTTCATAGGTGCTAAAATAAGGTTTTTAAGAACCGTCATATGCGGAAAAAGATTAAACTGCTGGAAAACCATTCCCATTTTCTGTCTGTGAATGTTTATGTTAACCTTTTTATCTGTAATATCCACGCCTTCAAAGAAAACTTTTCCGCTTGTTGCACTTTCAAGAAGATTTAAAGAACGAAGAAATGTTGACTTACCTGAACCTGATGGTCCTATTATAACAACCACTTCGCCTTTTTCAATTTCTGCAGTAACATTATGAAGAGCGTGAATATCGCCCTTGTAATACTTGCAGAGGTTTTCAGTTCTGATAATAATATTATCTTTCACTCTTTCTCAACCTCCTCTCAAGTATATCCACAAGCTTTGTGAAGAACATTACCATAACAAGATAAATTGCAGCAATCGCAAGGAGAGGCCAGAAGCTCTGGTATGTAATACCTCTTATGATATTTGCACCTCTTGTTAAATCTGTAACGCCCACATAACCTGCAATAGCAGTTTCTTTCAAAAGCACAATAAATTCATTTGCAAGTGCAGGAAGAATGTTTTTAAAAGTCTGCGGAAGAACTATATACCACATTGTGTTGGCATAGTTAAAACCAAGGCTTCTTCCTGCTTCCGTCTGTCCAACATCAATACTCATAATGCCACCACGGATAATTTCAGCAACATAAGCACCTGAATTTATACCAAAGGCAATAATACCGCAAAGCATTTTGTTATCTGAACTTGCCATAATGATGAAGAAGATAATAAGAATCTGCACCATTGCAGGAGTTCCTCTGATAACAGTAAGATACACTTTGCAAACTCCGTTTCCGATTGCAAGGAAGAACTTTGCAACAGGGTTTCTCATTTCATTATATTGCTTATCATAGGTTGTTCTGATTGCGGCAATAACCACACCAAGAATCACACCAAGAATTAAAGCAAAGAATGTAAGAATAATAGTATTACCTACACCTTCAACCAGATATTTCCATCTGTTGTCTTCAATAAATGCAACAATAAAATCTTTTTTAAGCTTTAACATCCATTCAGGCATCTATCAAAAACTCCTTTCATAATTAAAAAGGCTGTGCGGCTGCACAGCCTTTAAAGTAATTCTAATTTATTCTGCTGGAATATACTTTTCAATAATCTTCTGAACTGTACCATCTGCAATAAGTTCGCCTAAAGCTTTGTCGATTTCTGTTAAAAGTTCAGGAGCGTCTTTTGAAACTGCGATAGCATAATCTTCTGTGATATATTCTGTGTCAAGAATTTTTAAGCCAGGATTGTTAGCAACGAAAACCTTTGCAGGTTCGTTGTCGATAACAACGCAGTCAACTTTACCTGAATTAAGGGCCATAACAGCATCTGCACCCTTGTTGTATCTTTCTACAGTTCCAAGACTTTCGTCTTCAATATCCCATGTGCAGTAAAGGTCGCCTGTTGTAGCAAGTTGAACACCGATTTTATTGTTTGCACCTTCAGCAAAAAGGTCATCTACAGAAGTAATTTTTGAATCTTCTTTAACGATGATAACCTGAACGCCTGTAGCATAAGTCTGTGAGAAATTAACCTGTTCTTTTCTATCGTCAGTAACTGTCATACCAGCCATAACAAAATCATATTTGTTTGTCTGAACGCCAGGAATTAAAGAATCGAAGTCAACATTTTCGATAACTAATTCTTTGCCAAGCTTTTCAGCAATAGCAGCACCGATTTCAGCATCGATACCAACAACCTTACCATCTTCCATAAATTCGTATGGTGGGAATTCAGCATTTGTACCCATCTTGATTACTTCAAGACCATCGGTGTTTTCCTGGAATACCAGATCATGTTCAACACCGTTTATGTACTTGTCAACGATCTTCTGTACAGTACCGTCAGCAAT
>JAZSLZ010000070.1:0-8646 GCA_045535635.1 Clostridia bacterium | reverse complement strand
CATCCTGTCCTTGTCTTGCTTTGCGTGCCCACATTCTGATTGTGTTTTCAGATAACCCATAAATCTTTGATAAGTATCCTGCCGAAATGTGTTCCATTAAATATTTTTGTAATATTTCCTCTTTCGGTTCTTTTGTATAGTTGTTGAATTTCTGTCCCTTTTTAGCCATAATTAAAAACCTCCTATGGTTTTATTATACCATAAGAGGTTTTCGTTTTTTATTTTTTGTGAACTAAATGGGGTTCACTTCAAAATCCTCGCAGTTTTTTTATTTAACTTTTATAACTTTTCCAAGCCTTCGGTTAATTGCAAGTATTTCACCCTTTGGGGAAACTGCATCATATGTTGAATATACATAATGTGCAACTTTTTCAAGCTTTTCTCCGTCAAATGTGAAATATCCATCATTTACAAGGCTTGTTTTAACTTCTCCACCTTCTATATAATCTTCAGGCGACCAGGTGCATTTTAAATAGAGCTTATTATCGGCAACACCTATGATTTCCATATTGTTGAAGTTTTCATCTTTAATCTGCACTACTGCTCCGTCAGGCGTGAGCTTCATCAACTGTTTATTCTGCAGAGTGTGAGTAGAGAATGTTTTCCAATATTTATTTGTGTTGAAATACATAGTATCTCCCATAACATACGGATTTGAAACCATTGTATTTCCATCTAAAAATATCATTTCATCATTATGCAGTAAATAAGTATAATCCGCATCTCCTCCGTATCTGCTTCCATCGTTTTTTGAATATGCAGTATACACATTCATTTGGCAAACTGCAAGAGGTGCAAACCTGTCTGTCTTATTCATTGAAACATAGTATTCAACCTTTTCAACATCATCAGGCTTTACAAAATCAGGTGATGTTTCTTCTACAAAAACACCCTCAAGCTTTTGATTTTTATAATACACATATCCGTCTTTTACATCAAGCTTAACCTCTTCATTTTTAGCTATATTTTTCGGCTCGTCTGCCTGTGTGTAATCATCACGGCGAACAATTTCACCTGTTTCAAAGCTTGCTTGATAATATATTACCCCGGGAATAGTCTGAACTGTCCCGTCAGACTGAGGCATTTCCATATATCCGTATTCTCTGAAAATTACCCCTTTGTCATCAACCTCAACCTTCTCTCCTATATCGTCACGCATACTTGTGTTTGTTGTTATTGTAAATGTTTTGCCTGAAAAATCTATTGTCCAGCCAAATTCATTTACCGCATAGTCCCAGGTCATAGGGAAATATGTAACACCGCGGAAGTTAAAAATGGGATATTGCTGTTTTGTATTATCTATCTCTTTACCATTCACAATAACATTATAACTTGGTATAACAGCTGTATTTTTCTTTGTGTTCTTTGCTGTTTCATACAAAGGAATATTTTCATAAGAGGGATTGTACGCAATTAAAAATGACTTTCCGTCAAAACCGCAGGCAAGATTCATACCTCTGCAATATTCAAAGGTTGCAGGAAAATAGGTTATCCCCTTATAATTTAAAAACGGGTACAAAGAGTCATAATAATAAACAGGTGTTTCATTAAGTATGATTTCATAATCAGGTATTGTTACAGTTACAGCTTGTTCCGCACATACCGAAAATTGCATACATATGATAACCAACAATAAAATTACAGATATTTTTTTCATACTTCTTCTCCTAAGTTTACTTTTACAACTTTATTTCCGTCTGTTGTATAAAGCAAGGTGTCCTGATATACAAATACACTTCCCACTACATCTGATGTTTTAAAACTCTTCATAAAGCCTTCGCTATCTATTACTATAAGTCTTACATCATCTTCAGGGGACTCTCCGTGTATCGTAACTATAAGCCACTTTCCGCTTTTTGCTGTAGATGTTCCTGTCTTTGTTTCAAACATAGTTGCTCCGTTAAGACTTGAAGCTCCTGCTGCGTAATTAGAATATGCTCTGACTACTGTTTTATTGCCATAAATGCTTTTTAATACTGCATATATGGTAAAATCTCCTGATGCACTATCAAGCATAAGACCTTCATTGTTTTCATTTTCGCAAACTTCTCTTATGTCATTATTAAGTTCAGTATAACGCATTACCTTGCCGTTATTGTCATATACAATCATTGTGCTGTTTGCATTTTCTTCAGCAACCCAGCCATTGTATACATGAAATCCCATTATGCTGTCAAGTATTTTTTTATGCTCACCTGTTTTTGTGTCTATGCAGTAAAGTGCACTGTCATCATTTGTGTCAAGGTCTGTTGCTACATAATATATTTTGCCTTTATATATCTGTACACAGTTTTCTTTAAAGGCGTTGTAATCCGTCATATCGCCTCTTTTTTTTCCAAGACGCACTCTCCCTGGCATTTCTTCAACATCATACTCATTATCTCCGATTTTATACGTTATATCAGAACCACTGTCAACATACTTATTCTCAAATCTTACAAATATTCCATCTTTTTCAACTGTAGTTTCGCTGTAGCCGTGCTTACCCCCTGAATAGTTCTTTGGCTTCTGATTTGTTAAAGTGCCGTCTTTTTCTATTTTGTAGTAATACTGTGTGCTCATAATAGCACCTGAGCCTGCTGAGTAGCTTATATATACCTCTCCGTTTTCTTCGCTGAAATTTGCACTTCTGCTGACAGGTGTATCAGGAAGCTCGTGGATAATCTGCGGATTAGAAATATCAGAAGTTTCTGCTCTCAGCACCACTCTTTTATCATTAACACTTCCGTTGTAATAGTAATATTTCCCATCAGTTGCAACCGAACCTGAAACATAAGGAAGATTTATAATTTCTGTATGATAATTGTCTGATTTTATATCCAGACCTTTTTCTGCTGTAAATTCATATTCCCATCCGAATTCATCAACAGCAAATCGCCAGGTTAATGGAAAATATGTAACATCATTAAATGTTAAAAGAGGATATTCTTCTTTTGAATTTTCAACCTCTTTTTCATTAATAACAATATTAAAATCACATATAGTTGCATTTAATCTGCCTGAATTTTTCCATGGCAGATTGTAATCTCTGTATTCACAGGTAATATTTTCCTTTGTTATGGCAAGTGTTCTTGTATCATTATCCCACATAGTTTCAAGACCTAAAAATCTTGAATCGTAATATGTCATAGGAAAATATGTTATATCTTTATATACAATCAGAGGAAATTGTCTGTACTCATTTTCAACTTCAGTGCCGTTAAATTTCACATCAAACTGCGGTATTGTTACATTAACATTCTTAGCTAACGCAGGCACACTCAAGAGCATAAAAACACATAAAAGCATCAAAATTTTCTTTTTCATATTCATCACCTCATAAATATTTTATCACATATTCGGATTGATATCAATACGCACTGACTATTTATCCTATTTTATCCTACTTCATCCTATTTGTCAATACTTTAGACTATAATAGGGTATAATGATTTTGGGGGTGTAAAGATGAAACCGTTAAAGGAAAAAATTAGCATAACCATAGACAATGACATTTTGGAAAAGATAAGAATAGCTGCAGAAGAAGATGACCGCTCACTTTCACAATATATAAACATCGTACTTAAAGAACATATTAAACTTATAGAAAAAGCAACTGATTAATTTCAGTTGCTTTTTTTATTATGCATAAAAAAGAAAGTGCCCAAGGGGCACTTTCTGAAAATACTTATTATTTTAAATCAATGTGACCAAAGATTAATTTAGCTTCATCAAGAGATGTAATTACATCACAGCTGATTTTTGGTGCAGTAGTATTGAAAACAATTGTCTTTGTAAATTCTGCTCCTGCTTCAAGTGATCCTGAAACCGGTTCAAATTTTACTAACGCATTATTTTCGTTAAATGCACCTGTCATAACTACAAAGTTTTCAAGTTTTTCATTTAAGTTATTCTTAACATAAATTTTGATTTCCTTGTCTTCGTAAGTTACTTTAACATCTACTGCAGCAAGTCCGTCATAATCGTAAACTTCTGTTGCTCCCAAAGTTACAGTCTTTTCGTCATTGCTTACATTAGCACTGATTTCTAATGAGTAAGCACATTCATAGTCAAATGCGTTTTTAAATGTAATTTTTACTTCTTTGTCAGAAACCATTTCAACTTTGTAATTTTCAACAACTACGCCATCTTTCTTCAATACGAAGTTCTGATTTGAAATGCTGTCTTTATCTATAGCACCTGTGAATTTAACAGTAATGTTTCTGTTGTCTGTATCTGTATAACATTCAACTGATTCAACTGTAATATATTCTTCTTTGTACTGCTGAACGGTTGTAGCGTATGTTGGTTCATAAGCTACTTTCTTACCATCAAGTACATCCATATATTTCTGTGCTTCTTTAACAAGATTTCTTACCTGGTCATCTGTATTTTCACCTGCAAAAGCTGCCATAGTTTCATCAAGTTTGTTTGAAATAATACCGCTGTTTGCTACCTTGCCTGTTAAAGCAAGTACGTTAAGGTCTTGCTGAGAAGCCTCAATTTTTATAGATTTTAATACTTTTTTATCATCAGGTGTTAATTTGTGTGAAAATACATAAATTCTATAACCGCCGTATCCGTTTGTCTGATCAGCTACAGCAGTACTTGAATATGCTCTCCAATAAGGGATACCAAGATCTGGGTTAAGAATTTCAGTGTACTCATCACCACTTGGTGTTCCTGTGTAACCGCCTCTGAATGCTTTAAGATTCATTTCTGTTGAAGTTGAACCGTCTGCATATTTGTAGGTGATAACCGCCGATGATTTATCAACCATTGTCCAGCCAACAAGATAAAGCTCTTCATAAGGAAGCTGGTTAACATCTATTTCTATAACGCTTGAGCTATCTGCAGCATTTATTGAGTTAGGCTCATTGTTCTTACCATGAACAGCAGATATAATAGGTCCGAATTGATAAGGAATATTATTTACTGTTGCAAAATTGTTGTTGTCAACTTTCAACTGATTAACAAACTCGCCTTCATCAAATCCCATCTTGTTTCCTGCAACTGCTGTAACAGTTGGCTGCCATGCATCAGCAGGATATACATATACTTTATTCTCTTTATCTGCATATCCCTGTGCTGTGTATTTTTTAACATCTTCAAAAATGTCTCTTGAATAATTTAATTTCTGTGTAACATAGAATGGAGCTTCGTTCTTCTGATTAAGTAATCTTGCAATGACATCCTTTAACGCAGCAGAAACTTCTCCACCTCTTTCTTCAATAGATTTAACCTCTGCATCTAATGCTTCAATTTCAGCTTTTATTTCTGTTGAATATGGAAGTTCTTTAAGTGCCTCTATTCTTTCTGTTACTTTAATTATATCTTCCTTAAGAATATCATCTGCTGCAGATTTAACAAGTTCTTCGAGTTTTGCAATATGTTCAAAAGCAGCTCTGCTTCCACCGTTTTCAACAAATTCGTTTACTTCAGCTTCAATAGCAAGAACCTCTTCAAGCATTTCTGTTGCATAATCCTTGTTAAGAGCATTGATTTTTTTATCAATTTCTTTTGCTTTATCTGCTAACTGATAATATTCTTCAACAGTTGTAACTGTTTCTTCTGCTACCATAGATGAAATTTCTTCTAATTGATTATATGCATCTACTACATCAGCATTCATTGTGTAAGAATACTCTTTCCATGCTGAAACCATATTCTCGAACTTATCAGCTTTTTCAAACTGTTCATTAAGTTCTTCAATCTTGGTGACTAACTTAGGATTGATTTCGCTTTTATCAATACCGTTATTAATTAAGAAGTCATAGTCTGCATAAACTGAAACAAAAGTTTCCTTCATTGAATATGTGTATGTATCAGCAAGTCCTTCGATAGCAGCTTCAACTGCTTTGATTTTTTTCTGTGCACCTGCAAGAAGCTTTTCTTTAATAATATCATATTTTTCTTTATTGAAATCGCTGTCTTTAACAAGGTCGCTTTCTGCCTTTAAAGCCTGGATTTCTTTGTTAATTGCTTCGCAGTCGCTTTCAGTTGTTTCATCATCAACAAGTTTAAGCTTTGCGTTAATTGCGTCGATTTTGTCCTGAAGTGATTTATTGATAACTGTTGCACCAAAAACTGCAGACTGCTGAGTTACTCTACCAACGTATAAGAAATATACTTTATCATCTTCGCCGCCTGCTACTTCAACAGGAACAAGTGCTCTTACATTTTTTGATATAGCGCCAGATGTTTTACTTACTGTGTATAGAGGAATGATTCCTCCAATAGCATTATCTCCAGGATACTCATCTTTTACAAACTTAATTGTAGAAATTTCTTTATCTTTAAGGCTGAATGTTCCTACGTTAATCATATTTGAGAAATCAGCTCCTGTGTCGTGCTGATTTGCTCTTAAAGCAAAACCAAAGTTTAAGTCACCGCCGCTAACATTTTCAGGGAAAGTTACATCAGCAAATGTAAGTCCTGTGCCTTTGTCCATGAACTTAAGCTGTGAATAATAAGCTGTTTCTGTTGTATAGTCGATTTCTATTCCGTTGTCGTATTTTTCACCGTAAACAATAGCAGAGCTTACCATATCATTGGCATTTGTTAAGCTCGTAATTACCATATACTTTGTTTCAACATCGTTATCAGTATATTTAATTTCAATTGATAAAAGTGCTGCCGCAGGAGAAAATGAAATATCTGGTGATGATCCACTACCAGAGTTAATATTTGCTGTGGTTGCTGCTATTGCAATGCTATCACCTTTTACACCTGTAGGAAGTACAACAGTATGCTCTTTGCCACCCTCATAAGCATAGTCAACAGCATTTTTAACAAATTCCTTATCGTTCATAGGACCGATTTTGAATTTTGCATCTGAATTGTTATCTTTAAGGATAACATTGTAATTTGAACCTACTTCTTCTACTCCATCAACATCAGGCATATAATTATAACCATTATCTTTATCTGCTAAGTTGAATGTTTCTGGTGCGTATGTTTCAGGATCTGCTGCTACCATTTTAGCTGTTGTTGTGCTTTTAACTCCTGCATACTTCTTAAGTTCATGTGTTTTAAGTTCTTCCGCAGAAAGCCAAAATGACTCTGTAGAGAAGAGTGAAGGAGAATGACCTTGTGTTGAATGTATTCTTTCTGCATCGATTTTAAAATAACCTATACCTTTTTTGTAGTAGCTTTCTGTACCGTCAATATCAATACCGCCATGTGTTTTGCTTGGGATTCTTGTTCTGTAGGTGTAACCATCTTCTGTGTGCAATTCATTGAATGCTGATGCTGAGTCATCAGCCTCCACACCAAAATAAGCAGCATAGTCTCTTACTACATCTGCTGATGCAAAAGCATCAATGTTAGGATTAATGTCAATAAATGTATAATCTTTTGCTTTTAAAAGAGCAAGTCTATCATCTTCTGAAATTTCAGCGGCTGTAGTAACAGTTATCAGGCTGAAAAGCATACATATTGTTAATACAATAGAAATAAATTTTTTCATCATATATTTTCTCTCCTTTCTGATTATCTGTTAAGGTAATTATAAATAATTACTGCCGCCTGTGCTCTTGTACAACTTGCATTTGGTTTGAAGCTACCGTCTTCAAATCCGTTTAAGATTTTAAGACCTGAAAGTGCTCCAACCGCCTCTTTTGCATAATCTGCAATTTCAGCGTTGTCTGCAAACTGAGCATCACCTTTTGTATCTTTTAATGTTCTGTGGAGTATAACTGCAATATCCTGTCTTGAAATGCCTACTCCGTAACCAAATGTGTTTTCGTCAATACCTGAAATCAAACCAGCTTTAACTGCTTTTTTGATATATGGGAGTGACCAGTCATCACTTGCAATATCTTTGAAGCTTATTTCAGCTTCTTCTGTAAGGTTAAGTGCAACGCAAAGCATTTTTACAAACTGTTCTCTTGTAACAGTACCCTGTGGTTCAAACTTTCTGTCGCCTGTACCATTAATGATACCTTTGTTGCTTAAGTCTTCAATAGCATTGATTGCCCATTCAACTTCTGCTATATCAGAGAAGTTGTATTTGTAGTTTTCACTTGCGTTTTTGTCGTTCTGTTTTGCTGTGTCTACATTCACTACTGGAGTAACAACCATTGTTCCTCCTGCAGAAATGCCAGGTGCATAAGCTCCACCTCCGCCACCGCCGCCGGTTGAACCGCCGCCCTGCTGTGACTCTTGCTTAGCATACTCTGCAATTAATAGATTTAATGCATCAATATCTGCAATAGAAGCTGTACCTGCAAGTTTGTTGGCAACAAAGCCTGTTATATTACCTGTAACACCTGTTGCTTCCATATTTGCAGTTGTAAGTAATCCATTAACGTGTCCGGATACGCCTGGATTTGAGCTTCCATTAAGTGTAGTATTGTTTATGTATACACCGTTTAAGATAACAGCCTCCATAAATGCTTCATAAAGTTTTTCAGTTGCTGTTTTCTTTTCATCTGATTTGAAGTCTTTACCTTTTAATGCACTCTTTACTGCAGCTTTACCTGCATCTGAAAGAGCAAATTTGTTAGAACCATCACTGTAACCGTTTAAATAATAATCATATAATGTTACCTTTTTGCTTTCATCAAGTGTTGAAAGCTTTAAAGCAGAATCATGAATTAATGATCCATCATTATTATAGATGTACTTATCATCTATATTCTGATTGAAAAGTTCAAGTGCAGCAAC
>JAZSLZ010000058.1:0-2304 GCA_045535635.1 Clostridia bacterium | reverse complement strand
GATTCTTTAAAGGAACAGAAAAAAGAGCTTCTAGAATTTGCAATAAAAGAAATTAAAGAGGCAAGGCTCCAAGCAGGAGAAGAGGAAGAACTTAAGAACAAAAGAAGCAGATTTTTAAATAATGAAAAAATCAGAAATTGTATTACACAAAGTACTATTTCTTTAAACGGTGATGAAAACAGTATCGGTGCAAGAGAGCTTCTTTCAAATGCATTGGAAGCTTTAAATACACTTACAGAATTTGATACAAGCGTTAAAGAAATTGCTGAAAAGGCAAATGATGCTTATTATATGGTTGACGACATATGTGACAGTCTCAGAACAATTTCAGATGCAGAAGAGATAGATGTTGATATAAATTACATAGAAGAAAGACTTGTTTTAATAGGCAGACTTAAAAAGAAATACGGCGAAAGCTTTGAAGAAATAATGGAAAAACTTGCACAGATGGAAGAAGAATTTGACAGTATAGAAAACAGTGACCTTTATCTTGCAAAGCTTAAGAAAAACTATGAAGAACTTAAAAATGTGTCTGAAGAAAGAGCATTAAAGCTAACACAAAAACGACTTGCTACAGCGAAACTTATGGAAGAAAGTGTTGAAAAGCATCTTTCAGACCTTGAAATGCCAAATGTAAAGTTTAAGGTTGAAATAAGCGAAACTGAGCTTAAGAACAGCGGAAAAGATACTGTTAAATTTATGATTTCTGCAAACAAGGGAGAAGACTTAAAACCGCTTTCAAAGGTTGCATCAGGCGGAGAACTTGCAAGAACAATTCTTGCACTTAAGGTAGTGCTTTCAGATGCAGATACAGTTTCAACAATGATTTTTGATGAAATCGACACAGGGGTAAGCGGAAGTACATCTCAGAAGATTGCACAGAAATTAAAGGTTCTTGTAAAAGAAAAGCAAGTGTTTGTAATAACACATTCACCGCAGATTGCGGCTTTTGCAGACTGTCATCTTTTTGTTGAAAAAACAGAAAATCAAGAAAAAACAGTATCAAATGTAAGAGTGCTTAATGAGGATGAAAGTATTCGCGAGATAGCAAGAATAATAAGCGGAAGTACTATTACTGAAGCTGCAATAAGTGCCGCAAAAGAATTAAAGAAAGCAGGAAATAATGAATAAATTTGGAATAGTAACAAAATGCGAAAAAGAGTTTGCATTTGTAAAAATTACAAGAGATTCTATGTGCGGAGATAACTGCGAAAGCTGTAATCTTTGTGCTAATAAAGAAATTGAAATAAAAGCTATTAATAAAGCAGGTGCGTCTGTTGGTGACAGAGTTGAGATGAAAATGCCTGAAGAAATGGGATTTTCTGCAGCCTTTCTTGTATACGGTGCTCCTATGCTTATTTTGTTGATAGGAATAATCTTCGGGGCAGTTATTAAAGCAGAAGGTATTGCAACTGTTGCATCCGTTGTGCTGATTGCTTTGTGGTATGTAGGTTTGATGCTTATGGAAAAGAACAAAAAGTATTCAGAAAAGTTGACACCAATAATAATTACAGTTTTAGGAGGAAAAGATGTTTAAAAAAGTTTTATTTATTTTACCGGTTTTTATAGCTTTGTGCATATCAGTATGCGCTGAGTCTATTTCGTATGACTTTTCAACAGGAAAGGTTGAAAATGCCGGAAGTTGTGCAATTATAAAAAAAGGTAGAAAGTTGTATTTTTCAGGAGAAGACAATTCTATCGTTGTGGACCTTAAAAAAGGAGATAAAATAACTTTACTAAAATGGGAATCTTATGCAAGTATCAAACCAGCAGGCGAACCTGACGAATATACTGCTTGTGCGATTGACTATATGTGTGAAGGACAGTTGATAGAAAGCGGTGTTACTCTTCTTGATACAGAGCCTAAATTCCCTCAGCTTGAAGAAAGAATTGGATATGAAGTAAAGTGGTCATACGACTTACAGGGAGAAAATTATATAGTTGCAAATGCAGAGTATGAACTAAAAACCTTTGTTGCAGAATTTGTGGCTGACGGTGAAGTAATTGATAGTCAGGAATACACAATTGAAACAACAGAGCTTGTTGCACCGGCTATACCTGAAAAACCAGACCACAGAGCAGTATGGGAAAGATACGAAATTGTTCCGGGCGGTATGGTAATCAATGCAAGATACATTTCAGAGGAAACAGATGCAGAAAATGCAGAAGAAAAGGTCCATTTTACAAATATGGTAAATGATTTTGGTGAAAAGCTTGATGCACATACATATATAGGTGATAAGAAAAAAGTACTGGAAAATATTCACTCAGTAGGACAGAGAATTCTTGCAGATATAGAATATG
>JAZSLZ010000044.1:0-38902 GCA_045535635.1 Clostridia bacterium | reverse complement strand
CGAATACCACAAGTCAAAGGATAATGCCATAGACTTTGTAAATCTGATTGAAAAGTACATTGGAATTAAAGAACTAACATACGAGATTCTACATGAGCTTATAGAGAAAATTGAAGTCGGCGAAAAGTACGAATATCAAGGTAAGTCGGAGGCCAAGCGGTCTTAGGAAGACAATTAGGGGCTACAACTCCTTGGCTCACAGAACGACATGGCTACGATCCGACTTGAAAAGTACATTGGAATTAAAGAACTAACATACGAGATTCTACATGAGCTTATAGAGAAAATTGAAGTCGGCGAAAAGTACGAATATCAAGGTGAAACTTATCAGGATATAAATATTTATTATAAGTTTGTTGGAACTGTAGAGTTCAACAGCGAACTGAACATAGAAAAAGCAAGTTAACAGGGCACTCCCTTAAAAAGAGTAACAGTCCTGTTATCCGCACCACGTCGAAGCAAAGTTCGCTTTGTTTCGACTTTTTTATGCAAAAAAGTCATCCACCCGCTTCCTTGCTTCTCCTTTTTCACAAAAAGTCACGCTCGGCTTGTCTGTTCAGTTGTAAACGTCTTCACGACGACGCGCCGTCGCTACCAACTTTTTGTGAGTTTACTTTTGACATGTTATGAACAATTGTACCACTTTGAATCAAAGGAAAGCTTTGCTTCGATTTTTTTATGCAAATTTAACTCTGTTTACAATGTCAACTTCTGAACATAAATCTGTGTTAAAACACTTGCATTATTTTATTTATTATGTTACTATTTTATAGAAAGAAAGGAAGTAGAAATATGAAGAAAATAATTTCATTAATTCTTGTTTTATGCCTTGTTTTTACTGCGTTTTCAGTAATGGCAGAAAGCAAGTGGACAAATGCATCAGACTGGGCAAAGTCTGAGCTTGAAAAGGCAATTGTTGTTGGTGTATATCCAAAGGCTCTTGAAAACAAAGACTTAACACAAAATATTACAAGAGCAGAACAAGCAGCTCTTACAGTTAAAATTTACGAAGCTGTTACAGGTAAAACTGTTGAAGCAGGTGAAAATCCTTTTACAGACACAAATGACGCTGAAATTGTTAAAGCATTTAAGCTTGGTATTACATCAGGTACAACAGAAACAACATTTTCACCTGATGAAAACTTAACAAGAGAACAGGCAGCAACAATGCTTGGAAGAGTTTATAAGAAAATAAACGGTACAGATGCTTTAAGCTTTGAAATGCCAAAACAGTTTGCAGACCACAAAAGCATTTCTGATTATGCAGTTGAATCTGTATATTTTATGAATGCTCAAGGCTACATAAAAGGTACTGAAGCAGGTTTTGAACCACAGGGGCTCTGCACAAGAGAACAGGCTTTGGCAATTGCACAGAGAATGGCAAACAATCTTAAAGATGAAAATCCTGAAAAAGAAGTATTTAAAGTAGCATTTATCGGCGGTTCTTTAACACAAGGTGGCGGACCATGGCAGACTAAAGTTGTGAATTATCTTAAAGAAAAAATGCCTGATAAGGAAATCCAGTATGTTAATTCAGGCATCGGTGGAACAACTTCAGAATATGGTGCAAAGAGATATGCAAAGGATGTTCTTGCATACAAACCTGATTTAGTTGTTATTGAGTTTGCAGTAAACGACAGATCATACGGAAGCAAGAATGCACTCAGACATCAGGTTTCTATGGAATCTATGGTTCAGCAGAGCTTACAGGCAGAAAAGGTTCCTGCGGTTATGTTCCTTTATTCTAACCACGCATATGAAGGTACAGACCTTGAAAATGTTGAATTCAGCAGAAAATCAAAAGAAGAACTGGCTAAATTCTATAACATTCCTTCTGTTGATGCTCACGAATACTGCTTAGGACTTTACGAAGCTGACAAAGAAAAAACAAGCACAACATACAAGCAGTGGCTTATAGAAGAAAAGAAATATTATCCTAGCGACGATGTTCATCCGCATAGCTCTGGCTATCAGCTTTTCGGTGATGCTATTATTAACGCATTTGAAAAAGAAGGTCTTGATAAATTTTTAGCTCCTGTTCAGCCAAAGAGTGGAATTTTCTGTTCATCTGAAAAAGAAAAGGTTATGAGCAGATATGAATATGTTTATGTGACAAACCCTAAAATTGCATATAACGGAAAATGGTATCTTTGCAACAAAGATATGACCAGACAGGATTTACCTGATGCTATCCTTCCAAAATTTTTCCAGCATCCATATTACCCGGAAGGTGGAGTATACACAAATGTTGCAGATTCAACCATGAGCTTTAAAACCTCTGCATCAGAAATCTTTATAAGCTATGTTTCAGGAAGTGCAACAAGCGATATGGTTATTCTTATTGATGGTAAAGAAACACAAACCTTATCAACCACATCTGCATATACAAATATGAACTATGTTTCTAAAGGTATTTCAGGTGTAAAAGGTAAAATCGTTACAATCAAGTCAAAAAGCAATTCACCACTTAAAATACTTGCAATTATTGAAAGATATAATCAGTAACAAAAATAAAGCGTCGCCTGACGCTTTATTTTTATTGAATTTTTTAATATAATGTGGTAATATATAATAAATAAATTTGCAGTTTCGAAAGGAAGGCAAAAAATGTTTGGATTTATTAAAATTGCGGCAGCAGTTCCATCTCTTTTGGTTGGGAATGTTAGCTACAACAAAGAAAAAATTAAAGAACAGATAATAAAAGCAAAAAAACTTGGTGCAGATATTACCGTTTTCCCTGAACTTTGCATCACAGGCTTCACCTGTGGCGATTTGTTTATGCAACAAACGCTTTTAAAAGAAAGCCTTAAAGCAATAAGAGAAATAACAGAACTTACCGAAGAGGAAAACACATCAGTTGTTATTTCTGCTCCGCTTTTCATTAAGAATGGGCTTTTCAACTGTGCATTTATGATTTCAAAAGGAACAGTCTATGGTATTCAGGTAAAAACCTTTATCCCAAATTACGGCGAATTTTACGAAAAAAGATGGTTTTCTTCTGCAGACTGTCTTACAGTTGAAAGTTTATTTGCATCGGAACTTGGGTTTGAGGAAGACTACGAAATTCCAATAGGAAACAACCTTATTTTTGAATTTGGCGGAGATGTTAATATTGCCCTTGAAATCTGCGGGGATATGTGGGCACCTGTATCTATTGGTACACTTCACGCAATTAACGGTGCAGAAATTATTATAAATCTTTCTGCAGGAAGCGAGCTTACTGGCAAAAGAGCACAAAGAAGAAATCTTGTTTCAAGCCTTTCTGCAAGAAACATTTCAGGATATGTTTATGTTTCTGCAGGTGAAGGTGAATCAACAACAGATTCTGCTTTCCCGGGACACAGTCTTATATGCGAAACAGGAAAAATTATTGCCGAAAATGAAAAGCAGTTTGAAGAAGACTATATTTTAGTTTCTGAAATTGATGTGGAAAAAATCAGAGCAGACAGAGCAAAGGTAAAAACCTTTGCAGACACAAAAGCACTTCTTGGAAATGCACTTGAACCTGAATTTGTTTTCGTTGAAGCTGATGAGTCTAATGCAAAAGGCGATACCCTTAACATTAAAAAACTTCCTTTTGTTCCGTCGGCAGAAAACAGATGGGAAGAAATTTTAAATATTCAGGTGGCAGGACTTAAAAAAAGATGGAAAACTATTGGCGGTAAAGCAGTTATTGGTGTTTCAGGCGGTCTTGATTCAACGGTTGCTCTTTTAGTTACTGTTCTTTGTGCCAAAGAGTTGAAAAAACCATTGACTGATGTTGTGGGAATCACACTACCTGCCTTTGGTACAACAAGCAGAACATATAATAATGCTCTTGAGCTTATGAAAAAGCTTGGTATTGATTATAAGGAAATCAACATCAAGGAAGCATGTCTTAATCATTTCAAAGATATTGGACAGGACGAAAACACCTTCGATTTAACATACGAAAACGCACAGGCAAGAGAAAGAACACAAGTTCTTATGGACTATTCGGGTAAAATCGGCGGTTTCGTAGTTGGAACCGGTGATTTAAGCGAACTTGCTCTTGGATGGTGTACCTATAATGGCGACCAGATGAGTATGTACGGTGTTAACGGCGGTATTCCAAAAACTCTTTTAAGATGGATGCTTGAAAAAATTGCAAATGCTGAAATCTTTGAAGGCTGCAGGGAAATTCTTCTGGATGTGGCAAACACACCAATCAGTCCTGAGCTTTTGCCACCAGACAAATCTGGTAAAATCGCACAGAAAACCGAAAGTCTTGTAGGTCCTTACGAGCTTTCAGATTTCTATCTTTACTATTGCTTAAGATACGGCTTTATGCCTGAAAAAATATACCACCTTGCAAAATTGGCTTTCAAAGGTGAATACACAGATGATGAGATTTTTAAATGGCTTGAAAACTTCTACAAAAGATTTTTTTCACAACAGTTTAAAAGAAGCTGTATGCCTGACGGCGTAAAGGTGGGAAGTATTGGTCTTTCACCAAGAGGAGATTTAAAAATGCCTTCCGATGCATCATATAATATATGGATTGAAAACTTAAAGGAGCTAAGATAATATGGATGTTATGTTTTATGTCAACAGTATTCTTTTAGGAGTAGGCCTTGCTATGGATGCATTTTCGGTATCTGTGGCAAACGGACTTAACGAGCCTTGTATGAAAAGAAACAAAATGCTGGGTATTGCCCTTGTTTTTGCAATATTTCAGGCACTTATGCCAATGATAGGATGGATATGTGTTCATACAATCGTTGAAAAGTTTAAAACCTTTGAAAGCTTTATTCCGTGGATAGCACTTATCCTCCTTACATACATCGGTTTTAATATGATTAAAGAGGGCAGAGAAAAGGGAAACACCTGTAGCTGCGAGTGTGGAGGAGATGCAATTAAAATAGGTGCTCTTATGCTACAGGGTGTAGCAACATCAATTGATGCCTTGTCTGTTGGCTTTACAATTGCAAGTCATACACTTATACAAGCACTTATCTGTGCACTCATTATTGCAGTTGTAACCTTTGGAATTTGTGTTCTTGGTGTTATAATCGGCAAGAAAGTTGGAATGAAGTTTTGTGGTAAAGCAAATCTTTTCGGAGGAATTATTCTTCTTATTATAGGACTTGAAATATTTATTACAGGAATATTTTAAAATAAAAAGCTCACTTTGCCGAGTGTCATCAAGGACACTCGGCATCGATATAAATCCTTTGGGATTTTCGATATGTGTTTCACACTCGATATGCCTAAAAGGCTCGATATATTGCTTACGCGATAAGCTTTATTGGATTTATATCATATCGTAATTTCTGCAAGAAATTATATCGAATTTGTTTAAACTAATATATCGAGTTTGCGGAGCAAACATATAACAAACCCTCTCAGTCCTGCTTGTTGAAGCGGTTGAGAGGGTTTATATTTTTCAAAAAGTGTCCCTAAGGACACTTTTCATTATGTGAGCTTTTTGTTTACATAATAGCTTTTCCTTTTGCTGTTCCGTTATATTCATTAAGGAAAGCCTCTGCGGCTTTTTCCATTCTTACTACAATATATTCATCTTTAAAGGCAAAGGACATAGCAACTCTTCCGAAATATTTGTCTATAATCTGTACTTTTATAACAAGCTTAATTTCGTCATCCCATTTTGCAGAGGCTGCACAATCGTACATATTACCCTCGCAAGGAATTGTTGCAATCATATCACTGTAACCAACCTGAGGGAATTTAGCAAATTCGTTGTAACCCATACCAAATGGCAGTTCTTTTTCGCCCTGCTCGTTTTCCCAGAAGATTTTACCCTTTTCACCCTCAAATTCAAACTTAATCCATTTAATGCCCATTGGGTTTTCATCAAGCATATATTTTTTGCCGTTGATTTTGTTGGCTGTTTCGCTTGTGTTTCCGCCTTTAAGACAGTTGAGCTTTAACTTACTGGTGTAAACTTCAAGCTCTTTGAAAGCCTTTTCGTTTTCAGGAAGAGTTTCTCCGAGATTTGGCAATAAAATATTAAATACTCCATCATAGATTTTTCTCTTACCCTCAGCATCGCCCTGGTTATCTGAATTTATAATAAATATAAAATCCTTGTCAGGTATGCAGATTGCAAATTGACAACCCATACCGTTAAACATAAATCCGTTTTCAGGCACTCTCCATATCTGATATCCGTAGCCTTGTGATGTATAAGTTGTACCAACGGTAGAATAGTTTGAGCAAACCTTTGAAACAGCTTTTGTCATATATTCTTCATTTATGTAGTTTTTGCCGTCAATATAACCTTTGTCCATAACAAATTTAGCAAAGATTAAAAGGTCTCTTGCAGTACACATAACACCTGAATCACCAAAAGAATGACCGCCAGGACATTTAATGCAATATGCATCCTCTGAAAAACCTGCGTACTTTAATGCTTTTTCTGTTAAATAATCAATAAAAGGCATTCCTGTTACTCTTTCAACTATAGCACCAAGCATAAATGAGCCTGGACTGTCATAGTCATAAAACATTCCTGGATATTTTACACTTTTACCTGCAAAGTAGCTTTCGCATCTATCTTTTCTTTCTGCAGTAAACCAGTATTCCCCTCCCTTATGGCAGGTTCTCATTGAAAGCATATCTCTTATTGTCTGGGTTTTCTCAATCTCGTCTGCTATGTCCTCATATTCAGGGAAATATTTAATGAATTTATCATCAAGAGACAACAGACCTTCCTGCTCTGCAAGTCCTACCGCAATACCAACAAAACTTTTTGAAACAGAATACATTCTGTGCTTAAAATCCTTGTTAAATGGTGCCCAGTATGTTTCAGAAAAAATACTGTCTCCCTTTGCCATAATAACTGCATGAGTAGATAAATCCGTCTTTTCTAAGTGTTTATAAAATTCTAAAACTTTTTCAGATGAAATACCAACACTTTCAGGTGTAACTGTTTTAAACATAACAATTCTCTCCTTATAAAATAAATGCTATCATTATGTATATGATACTATTTCACAACAGTTATGTCAAGTAAAATTCGGCATTTGAACATACCTTATTCAAAAATTAAAAAGGCTAAAATTACCTCAAAAATTTATGCTTTTGTAAAAATTTTTACTATAAAAAAAGGAAATACCGTAAAAATGTCGAAAATTTTTATAAGCGAGTGTTTTTTAAGGAGGTAAAAATGGCAATTTCCAATGAAGTTATCGCTCAGGTTCTTGAACGTGCCAATATCTATGATGTTATATCAAGATATACAACCCTTAAAAGATCAGGCTCATCTGCAAAAGGACTTTGTCCTTTTCATAGTGAAAAAACCCCATCCTTCAGCGTTTCGGAACAGAAACAGGTTTATCATTGCTTTGGCTGCGGAGCAAGTGGAAGCGTTATAAACTTTGTTTGTAACATAGAAAATTTAAGCTTTGTTGAAGGCGTTAAATTTTTAGGGGATATGTATGGTATCAGAGTTGAGGACACCGCTTTTACCGATGACCGTCTCGCTAAAAGAAAAAGCAGAATATATGAAATGAACAAATTGACCGCAAGGTTTTTTTACGATAATCTTATCAGCGAAAAAGGGTATGAGGCAAGAAAATATCTTTTAGAGAGAGGTCTTACAAGCGAAACTATAAACCGTTTTGGTCTTGGATATGCCGAAAATTCCTTTAATTCGCTTATTAATTTTTTAAGGGGAAAAGGGTTTTCAGATTACGAAATCTCCGATGCTGGTCTTTCAGCAAGAAAAGAAAACAAAAAACCTTACGATTTCTTCAGAAACAGAGTTATGTTTCCTGTTTTTGATGTAAGGGGAAATGTTATCGCATTCGGCGGACGAGTTTTAGATGATTCAAAGCCAAAATATTTAAACTCTCCTGAAACACCTGTTTTTGACAAACGAAAAAATCTGTTTGGTCTTAATATTGCAAAGAAAAGCAATTCCAAACGACTCATTTTGGTTGAAGGATATATGGATGTAATTTCTCTGCATCAGCACGGTGCTGATACGGCAATTGCATCACTTGGAACCTCTCTTACCGAGGACCACGCAAAGCTTTTAAAGCGTTATGCAGACGAGCTTGTTCTTTGCTACGATTCAGACGGTGCAGGACAAACTGCCGCAACAAGAGCAATCGAAATTCTCTCAAGACACGACATAAAAACAAAGGTTCTTGCACTTAATGGTGCCAAAGATCCTGACGAATATGTTAAAAAGTTTGGACTTAGCAAGTTTTTAGAAAGTATTGAAAGCTCAAAAGTCCCTGTTTTGCATAACATTGGGGCAATCAAGGCAAAATATGATATAACTGTTCCTGAACAAAAGGTGGAATTTTTAAAACAGGCAAGTTTTGAACTTGCAAAGCTTAATTCGGCTATAGAAAGGGAAATTTATATAAAGGAAGTTGCCAAAATGGCAGATGTTTCTTTTGAAACATTAAATCTTCAGGTTAAAAGAAGTGCTTCAAGTATGCAGAAAAAGGTAATGGATACTGAAAAGCAGAATATTATAAGAGATTTAAAGCAGCGAACCGTAATTAAAGATAATTCTTCAAAACTTATTGAAGAGCTTGAAATGCAGCTTTTAAATCTTATGTTTTACAATATACCTGTTTCAAACTATGTAAAAGAAAATTTTGACATTAACAGCTTCTCAACGGAACTATTTGAAGAGTTTGCAGAAAAAATCACCGCCATATATGAACTGACAAAGGCGGAGGTTAAAGAAAGCGACTTTATAAGCAGCTTTGATTTTGAGCTTTCAGGTAAACTTGCTGAAATATTAAGTATTGAAAATCATTTTGAAAATGCACTGGAGGGTGCAAAACAAATTATAAACAAATTGAATGTTCTCAAACAAAGAGAGCTTATTAAACAGCTTGGAAAAAGCGGAGATATAAATCAGGTGAGAGACTTGTTAGGAGGAAAAAACCAATGACACTTGACGACAAAAAATCAGCCATAAAAACCCTTATAGAAAAGGGTAAAAAGATGGGAAAGCTTGATTCCCACGAAATTATGGATGTACTTGAGGGTCTTGACATTGATGTTAAGCAGATTGAAAAAATTTATGAGGATTTAGAGCAGCTCGGTATTGAAATCACTAACGATATAGATATTGACATTGATAATGAAATCCTTGAAATGGAAGGCGAATTCAGAAATGCAGATGAAGAAGAAATAGCTTCTGTTCCTGAGGGAATAAGCGTTGAAGACCATGTTCGTATGTATCTTAAGGAAATCGGTAAGGTTCAACTTCTTTCCCTGGAAGAAGAAGTAGAACTTGCAACCAAGATGGTAGATGGCGACGAGGTTGCAAAATCAAGACTGGTTGAAGCTAACCTTCGTCTTGTTGTTAGTATTGCAAAAAGATATGTTGGTAGAGGTATGCTCTTTTTAGATCTTATTCAGGAAGGTAATCTTGGTCTTATTAAAGCGGTTGAAAAGTTTGATTATACTAAAGGCTATAAGTTTTCAACTTATGCTACCTGGTGGATAAGACAGGCTATTACCCGTGCTATTGCAGACCAGGCAAGAACAATAAGAATTCCTGTTCACATGGTTGAAACCATCAACAAATTAATGAGAATTCAGCGTCAGCTTATTCAGGAGCTTGGCAGAGAGCCTCAGCTTGAAGAACTTGCAACTGAAATGAATATGCCTATAGACAAGGTTAAGGAAATTATGAAAATTGCACAGGAGCCTGTTTCTCTCGAAACACCTATCGGCGAAGAAGAGGACAGCCATCTTGGTGACTTCATCCCTGACGATGAAACTCCTGCTCCTGCAGATGAAGCAGCTTTTATTCTTCTTAAAGAACAGCTCGACAATGTTTTAACCTCTTTAACACCAAGAGAAGAAAAGGTTTTAAGACTTCGTTTTGGTCTTGATGACGGCAGAGCAAGAACTCTCGAAGAAGTAGGCACAGAATTCGGAGTTACAAGAGAAAGAATAAGACAGATTGAAGCAAAGGCTTTAAGAAAATTAAGACACCCTTCAAGAAGCAAAAAGCTTAAAGATTATATTGAATAAAAAACAAAAGTCTGAAAGCTTATTCTTTCAGACTTTTTTTGCAGAAAGGTATGAATAAAATGTTCAAAAAATTTGGATTTTATCCGGCAGATATTCTTTTGCCGAAAAACTGCGATATGAATAAATGGTCAGTTGTTGCCTGTGACCAGTACACATCACAGCCTGACTACTGGCAAAGAGTTGAAAAGCATACTGAAAATTATCCTTCAACTTTAAATCTTGTTTTCCCTGAAATCTATCTTGCGGAAGATAATAGCGAAAGAATAGAAAAAATCAACTCAAATATGAATAAATACATAAACGACGGTCTTTTTGAAACTTATGAAAACACCTTCATATATGTTCAGAGAAATATAAACGGAAAAATAAGAGAAGGGCTTGTTGGTGTAATCGACCTTGAAAATTACGATTACTCTCAAAACTCAAAAGCTCTTGTCCGTGCAACAGAGGGAACAGTTCAGGAAAGAATTCCTCCAAGAGTTAAAATAAGAGAAAATGCTTCCTTAGAGCTTCCTCATGTTATGCTTCTTATAGATGATGACAAAAACCTTGTTTTCTCATCACTTGAAAAAGGCGAAAAGGTTTATGATTTTGACCTTATGGAAAACAGCGGAAACATTAAAGGTTTTCTTGTTAAACCAACACAAAACCTTGCAGATGCTTTTAATTCTCTTTATGAAAACGGCGGAGAAAATCCACTTTTATTTGCAGTAGGCGACGGAAACCATTCTCTCGCAACTGCAAAAACCTGTTATGAAAATCTTAAAAAAGCAGGTATTGAAAACAACAAGGCAAGATATGCTCTTGTGGAGGTTGTTAATATTCATTCCAAGGCTCTTGAATTTGAACCTATCCACAGAGTTTTATTTGACATTAATCCTGACCATATTTTAAGTGAATTGAAAAAATATTACAACATTTCAGAAACTAATGGCGAACAGAAAATCATCTGTGTTATAAAAGGTGTTGAAAAAGAGCTTTATATAACAAATCCATCAAACCAACTTGCAGTTGGTTCGCTTCAGAAATTCCTTGATTTCTACTTAAAAGAATTTGGCGGAAAAATTGACTATATCCACGGTGATGATGTTGTTAAAGAGCTTTCACAAAAAGACAACTCCATTGGCTTTATTTTAGATGCTATGGAAAAATCACAGCTTTTCTGCGGTGTTTCAAAAGATGGTCCGCTGCCGAGAAAAACCTTCTCAATGGGCGAAGCCTGGGAAAAGAGATTTTATGTTGAAGCAAGAAAAATAAAATGAAGAAAATTTTAACTCTGATTTTGCTTGTATCTTTTTTATTAAGCACTAACGTTTATGCTTACAATAAAGATTTAAGCCTTGAATATGCAGCCTTTCACTTTGATGACGGAAAAGGTCTTTGTGCAGAATTCGTTGCAGACTGCTTAAGAGCAGGAGGAATTAATGTTTCGGCAAACGAATGTAACGCCCTTTATGATGAGCTTACAAAAAAACTGGGATACAGATGTTATCCTCTTGATGTTGAGCTGGACGGCAGAATTTCTCTTAGAAAAAATGCAGTTTGCTTAAGCGTTGGCGATATAATTATTCAGGAATGTCATAACTGTAACACATTTTTCCATGTTGTTCTCTGCGGCGGCGAGTATAACGGATATGTTACATACTACGCACACAATGCTGCACACGGAAATACGAAAAATGATGTTTTTTATAACATTGCAAACAACCTTCATAAAGGACACGTTTCCATTGCCTATTCCATCCGTTTCGGTAAAGAAACGAACAATGAAGAGCCTTTGCTTTCTGAATATAAGCTTTGCACTGTTGATGCACCAAGCGGTCTTAATTTAAGACAGGCTTCATCAACAGATGCCGACATAGTAACTACTCTTGAAGATAAAACGGTTATAACCGCTTATCCGTCTCTTTCGGAAGAAGACTGGGTTTACTGCAAAGTGGAAAACTTTAAGGGTTATGTAAAAAAAGATTTCCTGACAGAAACTGTTGTCCATAAGAATTCATCAATACCAATAACCGTAAAAGGAAAAGAGCTTGACTCAACGCCAATTATCATTGAGGGCAGGTCTTTGCTTCCTGTAAGAGATATATTTGAAGCCCTTGGCGGTGAGGTTTCCTGGAATGACGAACTTAAAACTGCCAAAATCTTTATTAACGGACAAACAGTAACTCTTAAACACCTTGACTCCTTTATGTATGTTGACGGCGTGAAAAAAGATGTTCTTGTTCCATCTGTTATTATAGACGGAAAAATGTTCGTTGGTGCAAGGGGAGTTTCGGAAGGACTTAACAAAAATGTTTTGTGGGAAAATAACTCAATAACAATTAATTAGAAGATTTCTTTCAGAAATCTTCTTTTTTTTGACAAATTCAGCACAAAATAAGTTGTATAATGAATACGAGGTGAGGGTGTGGTTATTTATCTTGATATTCTTTTTTTATACAATTTTTTTATTAACACTCTTCTCTTGTACGCCTCAGGATACATTCTTAAATTAAAAATAAGGTGGATTCGTCTTGTTATTGCAGGTATTTTTGGCTCGTTATATGGAATTTTTACTGTTGTCTGTAAAATCCATCCGTTTTTAAATAGCTTGTTTAAACTTTTAAGTGCCTTTGTTATGGTGTATCTTGCCTACAGACAATCCATAAGGGGTTACATACGGCTTTTATGCACACTTTTTTTATCAAGCTTTTGTCTGTGTGGCTTTTATATGGCTTTTTCATCTGTTGCAAAGCTTCAAGGAAGCGAAAATATGCTTTTTTTAAATCTTGGCTATCCTTACATATTTTTAGTATTTCTGCTTTTTTTGTTTCTTGCTTTTGTTTTCTGTGAAAGCTGTATGGCAAAAATCAGGAAAGGCAATTTATATAAAACTACCGAGATTTTTTACAACGGCAAAAGCTTAAAGCTTTACGGATTTGTGGACACAGGAAATAATCTATATACCCCTGAGGGTTATCCTGTAGCCTTTGTAAACAAAAAACACACCCTTAAACTTTTCAAAGGGACTAACACCTCTTTTTCTCCTGTTTCTTTTACTACTATAAGCGGACAATATGAGCAAAAAGGTTTTTATCCCGACAAAATGCTTATAGACGGCGTTGCTGCAACATATTTTGTTGTACCTGTTGATGAGGATTTTGAAAATAATTTTGATATTCTTCTTGGAGGTATTGAATGTTTGGATTAATCAGAAAATTAATTTCATTTTTACTTAAAGAGAAAGAGGTTTATTATATAGGCGGCAGCGAAATACTTCCTCCGCCACTTACTGCCGAAAGGGAAAGAGAATTGGTGCTTAATATTACAAATGAAGAAAACAGAAAAATTTTAATAGAACATAATTTAAGGCTTGTTGTTTACATAGCAAGAAGATTTGAAAATACAGGTGTAAGTACCGAGGATATGATTTCAATCGGCACAATCGGTCTTATTAAAGCCATTAACACCTTTAAAGCAGACAAAAATATTAAACTTGCTACCTACGCTTCAAGATGCATAGAAAACGAAATTTTAATGCATTTAAGAAAGATTTCAGGCAGAAAACAGGAAATATCCATAGATGAGCCTTTAAACACAGACAGCGACGGAAATGAGCTTGTGCTTTCAGATGTTCTTGGCTCTGATGTTGATTTAATTCAAAAAACAATTGATGACGAGGTTGACCGTCAGCTTCTAAAAGATGCCCTTTCAAAGCTTTCGGAAAGAGAAAGGGAAATAATAAGCTTAAGGTTTGGACTTTCAGGCATTGATGAGCTAACTCAAAAGGAGGTTGCAGAAAAAATGGGAATTTCCCAGTCCTACATATCAAGGCTTGAAAAAAGAATAATAAAAAGATTAAAAAAGGAAATGGAAAAGCAACTTACTGCTTATTAATACAAAAAAGCAACCATAAAGGTTGCTTTTTTTACGAAATCACAAAGGGTTCTTCTTGTGATCTCTTTAAATCTATTACTCTCTGGTTTTCACTTCCTCTGAACTTTAAAAGAAGATTTCTTTTTTCCTCAATATATGGTCCGTCTATTAAAACATCGCATATTTCAAGAAGTTTTTTAACAAAAACATCTTCTTTTTTCATCAGTTGTTCATAGGTAAAACCTGAATAAACATAAATATTTTTATTGAGCTTTTTTATTTCAACGGCTAAATTATAAAGGCCTTCTGCCTGGCAAAAAGGTTCACCCCCTGAAAAGGTAACACCTGAAAGTAGCGGATTTTCCTTTATTTCTTCAACTATTTCATTTATGTCTTTTTCATAACCGCCTTCAAAATCGTGGGATTGTGGATTATGACAACCCTTGCAGTTATGAGGACAGCCCTGAACAAAAACCACATAACGGAAACCGGGGCCATCAACGATGGACTCCGGTTCAATTCCGCATAATCTTAAATTATTTTGTTGCGCCATGCTTTACTCTGTCCTTTTCCTCTGCTCTTTTAGCATCATTGAAACGGTCAAGTGTACCAACAAGGTAACCTGTAATTCTTCTTATTCTTTCAAAGCCAACGCCTTTTCCTACTTCGTTTTTCATAATTATTTCTCCTTTCTTTTTTCGGAACTTTTATCCGCACCTCTGGGCGAGACAAAATTTCTCAGTTTGTGCTGATGCGCAGCGTCGTGTACTTTGTGTACATAAGCGGAGCAATCAGTTGCAAAATGGGGAATTTTATCCGCACAGATTATCTGTTACAATCACATACCGGTGGAACATTTGGATACATTTTTCTGAGTTCGTTGAGTTTTTCAATTGAAACTCCTTCGCCTTCGCGTCTTCCGCATCTTGGGCAAACTTCGTCAATTACGCCTGTGTATCCGCAGATTGGGTCTCTGTCAACAGGATGATTAACTGAACCGTATCCAATTCCCTGTTCTTTCATATATCTTATAATTTGTTCAAATGCTTCTAAGTTCTTGCAAACATCACCGTCAAGCTCAACATAGCTGATATGACCTGCGTTTGTTAAGTTGTGGTATGGTGCTTCAATTCTGATTTTTTCAAAAGCTTTAATGTTGTGATATACAGGAACGTGGAATGAGTTTGTGTAGTAATCCTTATCTGTTACACCTGCAATTTCACCGAATTTAGCTTTATCTATTCTTACAAATCTTCCTGAAAGACCTTCAGCAGGAGTTGCAAGAAGTGTAAAGTTAAGACCTGTTAAATCTGATTTGATGTCACAGAATTTTCTCATATGGCCGATAATTTCAAGACCAAGCTTTGCAGCTTCTTCGCTTTCACCGTGGTGCTTACCGCAAAGAGCTTTAAGTGTTTCAGCAAGACCGATAAAACCAATACTTAAAGTACCGTTTTTAATGATTTCGCCAATGCTGTCATCAACGCCGATATCTTCTGAGTCAATCCAGATATTCTGTCCCATAAGGAATGGGAAGTTTCTGCCTTTTTTAGCAGCCTGTATTTTAAATCTGTGAAGAAGCTGTCTTGAAACAAGCTCCATCATTCTGTCTAATTCTTCGTAGAATTTTGAAATGTCGCCTTCTGCTTTAATACCAAGTCTTGGTAAGTTAATTGATGTGAAGCTTAAGTTACCTCTTCCGCAGGTTACCTGCTTTGTTGGGTCAAAGTGGTTACCCATAACTCTTGTTCTGCAACCCATATATGCAACTTCTGTATTGTAGTCGCCCGGAATGTAATATGGGAGGTTGAACGGAGCATCTATAAAGCTGAAGTTAGGGAACAGTCTCTTTGCTGATGTTTTAATCGCAAGTTTAAAGAGGTCGTAGTTTTTATCCCCTTCATTATAGTTAATGCCTTCTTTAACTTTGAAAATCTGAACAGGGAAAATTGGTGTTTCGCCGTTTCCAAGACCTGCATCTGTTGCAAGAAGAAGATTTTTAATTACCATTCTTGCTTCTTCAGAGGTATCAGTTCCGTAGTTTACTGAGCTGAAAGGAACCTGAGCACCTGCTCTTGAGTTCATAGTGTTAAGGTTGTGGATAAATGCTTCCATAGCCTGATATGTTGCTTTGTCTGTCTTTTTATAAGCAGTTTTGAAAGCATTTTCGTGAATTGCAATAACAGTTTCTTCATCTGTTGATGCTTTATCTTTTAATACATCTTTAATTTTTGCAAAATAATCGTCTTTATCCGCAAGTTTTGGAACTCCAACTTCTTTTTTAAGAGCTGCACAGATTTCATCAGCCTTTTCTGATTCGATGCCAAGTCTTATTTCAAGGTTCTGTGCCATTGCAATAAAATATTCTTTTGCGAATGTTTTTGCAACACCAGGAGCCATAGAATAATCAAAGTTAGGAACACTCTGACCGCCATGCATTTCGTTCTGATTTGCCTGAATTGCAATACAAGCAAGTGAAGCATAGCTTAAAATACTGTTTGGTTCTCTTAAATAACCATGGCCTGTGCAAAATCCGCCTTTAAATAATTTAAGAAGGTCAATCTGGCAACAGGTTTTAGTTAACATATAGAAGTCTTTATCGTGAATGTGAATGTCACCTAAAATATGTGCCTGTGCAACATCTTTTGGAAGCACATAGT
Organism: Clostridia bacterium; assembly: GCA_045535635.1. Classification (GTDB taxonomy): domain Bacteria; phylum Bacillota; class Clostridia; order RGIG6154; family RGIG6154; genus RGIG8700. Next base: position 22,394 of record JAZSLZ010000044.1, on the reverse strand, counting down.
TATCAACATAATATTTTGCACCTTCAGAGCCGTATTTAAGCATTGTACCCATAGCTGTATCTGCGTCAATATTAGCGTTTTCTCTCTTAATATCCGCATCTTTAGCTGCCGAGTATGTAAGCTCGTTATAAATTTCCATAAGGTCTGATTCAGCCTGTCTGGTTTTTGTGTGTTCAGCTCTGTAAAGAATGTAAGCTTTGGCAGTTTTAGCATAATCATACTTAATAAGCATTTCTTCTACTATATCTTGTACCTGCTCAACGCTACATTCATCAAGCATATCAATTTTAGCAACAACCTTTTCAGTAAGATATGAAAGGTCTGTGCTTGACATTTTTTCTCCTATAACGGCTTTATTTGCCTTATTGATTGCACTTAAAATCTTAATTGAATCAAAGTCTGCAAGAGCGCCGTTTCTTTTTCTTATTTTATCCATGTTATCCCCCAAAAATTTATATATATTGTGTTTTTAACGAATTTGTATATACAATATATAGTATTTTTTATATTTTGTCAAGAGGAAAATACAAAATATATTAGAATTTTTCCGCCTCCGCAATAGTCTTTTTATCAGAAAAATCATTCCTCTTAATATGCGTAAGCTCGTGTTCATAGGCTTTCTTCTGCATTTCAGGAGAAAGTCTTGCATTCAAATATATGTTATAATTTCCCTCTGCATCTAAGCTGGTGTATGCCCTGATGCTTAAAGGAAGATCTATAACTCTTGTAAATATTCTTTCCATATAATTAAACCTTTACACACAATATATAGTGGTTAGCTTATAAAATTAAGATTTGTTCCTTTCATAGCCATATGAATAGCAATAAGCTTGTTTAAATCTTCTTTGTCGGAGTTTTTAATTCTGTCAAAAAGAATTTTAAATTCCGGATTGCTTCTTAAATATTCAAGAATTTCTGCTTCAGATTCATCAACTTCCACTTCCACATCTGAAAGACAGTCAATAGAAACTCCTAACGCAGAAGCAAGTTTTTTAACCACTTCAAATGAAGGTTCGGCAACTCCCTTTTCGTATTTGCTGATGCTGGATGTATCCACACCGATAATTTCAGCCAGTTCCTTCTGTGTGTATCCTTTCGCCTTTCTTAATTCTTTTAACTTCACCAATATCACCTCTAATATATTATATGAATTTTACTCAATTTTGTCAATAGAAAATTTGAATAATTTTCATTTTTTTATTGACATATGAATACAGTTCAATTATAATGTGAATGTAGTTCAATTTTAGGAGAAATAAATGTACAAATGTGAAGAGTGTTCAAATAAATTTGATAAGCCGATTGTTATAAAGGAATTTCACAATGAATTCCCTGACCTTCCTTATGAAACTTTTTCGGCTTGTCCTTTTTGTGAAAGCACCCAGATAGAAAGGAATGATACAAATGATAAAAAAATGCCCAGAGTGCGGAAAAGAATTTAAGACAACAAATGCAACTAAATTTTGTTCAAACACCTGCAGACGACGGTATCAGGGCAGAATAAAATTTACTAAAAGACGCGGTAATGAAACTTTATGCTGGACCTGTAAGAACGCCTGTGGAGGCTGTAGCTGGTCAAGAAGCTTAACACCTGTTGATGGGTGGGAAGCCAAAAAAATCAAAGTAAAAGGCAATTTCTATACAGGCGAAATTCTTGACAGCTTTATGGTTAAAAACTGTCCTGAATATATCCCTGATGGCAAGGAGGATTTGCAATGTTCTGAATAATATGATAAAATTTCAATATACCAGAAACAAAAAACATAGACTTCACTTTTTGAAATAATTTAAGGAGGCTATTTATGGAAAAATTTGTTTTAGATTTTTCTTACTGCAAATATGCAAGTGAAATTCACAAAGTAATAAAAGAAGCTTTCTCTTTTCCCGATTATTATGGTGCTAATCTTTCTGCACTTTGGGATTGTCTTGATTGTTACTGTGATTACGATTTAATAGTATATATCCGAGGATTTAACCTTTTACCCGAAGAATTCACCGATTATAAAATTAAGATATTAGAGATTTTCGCCAGGGTTTCGGAAAAGTCTCCTAATATTATTTTTAAGATTATTTCTTAAGGAGGAAAAATGAAAATAAAAGACTATTTAAATTTATCTTATGAAATTAACCAATCTTTAATTTCCAAAAAAGCTGTTTTAAAAGAGCTTGATAAATCTATTTCTTCAACCACCGACAAAAAACTTATAGAAAAGCTTAAAAAAGAGAAAAAGAAACTGCAGATTTCCATAAACAACGATATATACACAAGAATTGACATTTTAAGAGTTATTGAAAAAGTCAAGGATGCAACACTAAGGTCTGTGCTTGAATATAAGTATATATGCGGATTAAGCTTTGATGAAATTGCACACAGACTCAATTACTCTAACCGCCATATTACAAGAATTCACTCAAAAGCTCTTAGCGAAGCACAGAAATTATATAAGAATTTTTGACTTCTCTTGTTTTAATATGAATTCTGTTGTATAATGAAACGGAGGTGTTTATAATGAATAAGTTTTTATCTGAACTTCTTGATTACGCAGTTGAAAAAAATCTTATTGAAAAAGATGATACTATTTACTGTGCAAACAGAGTTTTGTATTTAATCGGTGGGGAATCTTTTGAAAAATGCCAATACACTCCCCATGAAAATCTTGAACAGATTTTAAAAGGTCTTCTTGATTTTGCTGCAGAAAACGGCAAACTTGAAGCTGATACTCTTACATACAGAGATTTACTTTCTGCAGAAATTATGAATGTTTTTACTGCAAGACCATCTTATGTTCGTGCAAAATTCAATGAATTGTATGAACAAAATCCCAAAATGGCAACAGATTATTTTTACGAATTGTCTAAGAATAATAACTATATTATGACAAACCGAGTAAAAAAGAATATTATATGGAAAAAGAAAACCGAAAACTACGGTGATATTGATATTACAATTAACCTTTCAAAGCCTGAAAAAGACCCTAAAGATATTGCTCTTGCAAAACTTGTAAAAAGCACTGCAGAATATCCTAAATGTCTTTTATGTAAGGAAAACGAAGGCTTTGCAGGTAATATGAACCATCCGGGCAGAGCAAATCACAGAATTATACCTATTACTCTTGCAGGTGAAAAGTGGAATTTTCAGTACTCTCCTTATGTTTATTATAACGAACATTGTATCGTTTTCAAAGATGAGCACGAGCCAATGGTTATTTCACAGAAAACCTTTGACAGACTTTTAGACTTTGTTGATATTTTCCCACATTATTTTCTTGGTTCAAATGCAGGACTTCCAATTGTAGGCGGTTCAATTTTAACACATGACCATTATCAGGGCGGTAACTACGAATTCCCAATGGCAAAATGTCCAATCACAATTCCTGTTACATTCAAAGATTATGAAGACATTACTGCAGGTATTGTAAGTTGGCCTCTTTCAACAATCAGAATTACAGGAGACAACAAACAAAGAGTAAGTGACCTTGCAACAAAAATCTTAGATTGTTGGAGTGGACATACAGACGAGGAAAATGAAATTCTTGCGTACACAGACCAGCCACACAATGCAATAACACCTATTGCAAGAAGACGCGGTGATAAGTTTGAAATGGACCTTATTTTAAGAAACAACAGAACCTCTGATGAACATCCGTTTGGCATTTTCCACGCTCACAGTGAATATCACCATATTAAAAAAGAAAATATCGGTCTTATTGAAGCAATGGGACTTGCCGTTCTTCCTCCAAGACTTACAACAGAGCTTGGTGAGCTTAACGATTCTCTTAAATCAGAAATCGGCGAAGTATTCAAAAAAATTCTTGAAAACTGCGGTGTTTACAAAAATACAGAAAAAGGGAACAAAGGCTTTCTTAAATTCATAGAAGCAGTTAATAATAAATAAAATATCATTAATAATTTATATTTAAAAGGCTGAACGATTGATTTTGTTCAGCCTTTTATCGTAGGGAACGACCTATGTGTCGTTCCGCATATAAGATCTTAGAATTATCCTAAATATTGGGTAAAGTGGTATACATTTTTGCTGATTCTTACAGCACAGGACATATTTCACAATTATCCTGTTTGTATTATTCAATGACTGCATTAGCTATTCCGTATGTGGCTTGTTCCCAAGTATCTCCTTCAGGATTTATTGCCTCGATTTTTAACTGAAGAGCACCACTTAAATTAACATTATAAGTACTGGGCATTTGATTATGCTTTAGTTTTATAATTTTTATTAATTCATTATCTGCATATATTCTTAATTCTAAATTTTGATTAGCTGTACCATCAACATGTCCTGCCGTAAAGGATAAAGTATTATATTGGCCATTAAGATTAAACAAAGATATAACTGACTCGCAATTATATGGCGTAACAGTAAAACCTCTAGTGTATAACTCTCCTGCCATAGAAAAGTTTTTTCCGTTATTTGATGTACACTCTTCATATCTCCATTCATCAAAATCATATGCTGGACATATATCAGTAAGATATGTTTCTTTTCCCGGCATTTTGCCTATGTACACGCTATTACTTGAACCATCCCAGTTTACGTCCTTTTCTATTGCTTCCCCTATCGCTCTAACAGGAAGATATGTGGTTCCGTTGTAAATAAAAGGTTCCACCGTTTTGCCTGTTGCATCTTTTGGTGTAATTTTTTCCCCATCAACATAAATTTTAATATCCTTATATAGTGCCTCAATTATTTCTGTTCCACTTTTAGCAAATACGACTCCACTTGTTAGCATCGCACCAACTAAAACACCTGCAATTAATCCTTGTAACCTTTTTCTCATTTTGTTTTACCTCCATTTTTAATGTGATAGATAAATTGTAACACATAAGTGTTCGTTTGTCAACATATGTGTTCAGTTATTCTTTTGAAATGACATATACTATTCTTGAGGTGAGAATATGTATGTAGCCACATTAGATTCTATTAAGGTAGGAAAAACTGTCGCTTTTTTCAGACAGCAAAAAGGCATTTCTCAAGAGGTATTAAGTGGATTAGCAGACATAGGCAGAAGTCATTTAAGCGCTATAGAAAGAGGAGAGCGTAAACCTACTTTAGAAACCTTATATAGAATTTGTAATGCTCTTGATATTAAAATGAGCACTTTTGTTTTAAAATTAGAGGAAATATTATGAACCTTCCAAAGCGAAAACCCACAAGATTAAAAGGATATGATTATTCTCAAAGCGGTGCATATTTTATTACAATATGCACACATAACAGAGAACAGTTTTTTGAAATGGAAAATGTAGGGAACGACCTATGTGTCGTTCCGCCTGAACAAAACAGAATTATTCATAAGTGGCTAAAAGAAACAGAAAATAAATTTGATAACATAATAATAGACAAATATGTTATTATGCCTAACCATATTCATATTATCGTTATAATTACGGAACGACACGCAGGTCGTTCCCTACAAGATGTAATGCGATGGTTTGAAACAATGGCTACGAATGAATATATTCGCAATGTTAAAAATGGTATATTGAAACCATTTGACAAGAGATTGTTTCAAAAGTCATATCACGACCACATAATTCGTGATGAAAAAGATTATCAAAAAATATGGGAATACATAGACACAAACCCTTTAAAATGGGAATTAGATTGTTTTTACAATGACGAAAGGTCGTAGCGAATTTCACTACGACCTTTTACTGTCAGCGTACGCCTCATACGGTGAGACTTTTTTTATTTATTATTCAGGCATTTTTATGCTTATTTTCTGTATATTTCCGTCTTTTGTTGCAATCCAGTAAATTCTGCCGTTATTATAAACAGGATCCTCTGCCGAATTAAATACAACATCTTTTCCTAATGAGGTTGGTGGCACTATAACCTTTCCGTCATTTGCAAGAACTGTATAGTAGCCTTCTTTTTCTTTTGTGTTTTTCTCTACATTGTTCCATAAGATAACAATTTTATTACCAACTGCAATTGAGTGTGGTGCAACAACATTATGTGTTGCCGAATTTGTTATCCACTGAACACCGTAGTCTGTTACTTCTTTAAGCGGAATATCTTTTTCCTTTGTATCATTTATATCAGGAGATGTTTTTCCTGTTCTGATTGTTCCTCCCACGAACATTTCTGCACCTAATTCTTTTTCGTTTGGATTTATAACCTGAACAAACAGATTCTGCACTTCATCTTCTGCTTCTGGTCCGATAGATTTTGCAGAAGCACCAACCAAAACAACACCCTTGTCTGTTTCAACTAGACCGCCAAGCTGTGCAAATGTTTTGTTTATTATTGCCATATTATAATTTGCATCAGGCTTTAAATAGAAATTGAAAACATTTCTTTCTCTGCTCTTGATTGTTATAATAAAGCCTCTTTCATTAGCATCGCCTAAATCTGCGAAAACCAAATCCTCTGCAAGTTTACTATAAAGAACTCTCTGATTGAAGGAGTGTGATGTGTATGGAATTTTCCAACCGGTAGATGCTTGTTTCATATCGGCAATATTTAAAGCAATAACATTGTTTGACTGATGAGTGTTATACATTTTTCTGCCATAGTTTACAACAAGTCTGCCATCAGGAGTAATAACACTGTGACAGTTTCCGCCATGGAACGGTTTTTGTGTGTTAGTATCGGTTTTATTGCCGCTTCCTTCACCCACAAAGCCTGTAGTTAAAATATGAGTGCCGTTTTCATCATACTTGGTTACAAATATTGTCTTTGCAGTCTGATTGTCTGTGGTATTTTCTCTTCCCCATACAACATATATGTTTCCCTCATTATCCGCTATAACATCACCAAGCAACGGATATCTTGCTTTAACGGTGAAAGAGGTTGATGGAGTTACAACAGTAAGGTAGTTTTCGTTCATATATGCATAAGCAATTCCTTGGTTTTTATACTTAAACTGCTGAACAGATGAAGGATTTATATAGTTTTTTACAGTTACTATATTTGTTCCGCCAAGGAATGTGGCTTCGCCGATATTTTCTGTCTGTAATTCTACAGGAGGAATATAATACCAGCCAACCTCTTTATATGCTTCAAGGTCTGATTTTTTAATAACCTTGCTTCTGCCGTCGAGTGCACCTATTGTTACCATTGGCTCATCATACCAACCTGACGCAAGATAATCTTCTTTTTCGTTGGAACCAATTTTCTTTGAGCTTCCGTCTGCACTGTACACAGTTGCAACAGGTCCGTCATACCAGCCATTTTTCTTATAGTCTTCAACATCTGTTACTTCAAAATATTTTGTACTTCCGTCTTCTGAATACAATTTTACAGGCTTTGCCACAAACCAGTTGTCTTTTTTATATGCATCAACCTCTGATATTTCTGCAAACACTGTTTCGCCGTACTCGTTGTACATTTCTATAGTATCAGATATGGAGGACATTAAAACAATTCTGCTGACACTGTCCCATCCAACAGTTATTCCAAACGCCTCTGAAACTGCTCTTGCAGGAACAAGTGTTCTGTTGTTAATAAGACAGGCAGGACTGTCAAGAGGCTTTGCTTCTCCGTTTATATATATCACAGGATCGTTTATTGTAAGTTCAATAGTTACGTCGCCTTTTGTTGATGTAACGGTTTTTGTTGCATCCTCCCAACCAACAGTTGCATCAAGTGCTTCAAGTATTGGTCTTAACGGAACCATTGTTCTGTCATTAACTATCTGTGGCTTCACTTCAAAGTCAATAAACTCACCGTCTAACATTACTGCAATTTGTTCTCCTGCCATAACAGGTGTTACCACCGTAAGAGTTATAACCATTATTAAAAGCATACATACTATTTTTTTAAGCTTCATATATCATCACCCTGCCTTTTCACTTTAGTATATCACCTTTTTATAACCTGTGTCAATTAAAAACTCACCAAAGGTGAATATCTCTGTGCGTAGCACAATATAACTGCGAAGCAATATAACTATTCTTCAGAATAATATAACTGCCGAGTGTTTCCACTCGGCAATGAATTAGTACGTCACACAACAGAACCGTCCCCTTGTGCAAGCAGGAAATAGGAAAAATGCTTCAGAATGAGCAAACTGAACCCGAAGGCGTATATAGATACGCCGAGTTAGGTGAAGTTTGTTCATAACAAAAAGGCGATAAAATTAAAGAGAAATCTCAAAAATGAGATTTCTCTTCTTTTTTGTTATAAAGCTTTTAATGTTATTTACTGCCTTTTTGTGTTCTGGAGTATTTTAACATTTCCTGAAATTATTTCTTAAATGATTCTTCAATAGCTACTGCAATTGCAACTGTCATACCAACCATTGGGTTGTTACCTGCACCGATTAATCCCATCATTTCTACGTGAGCAGGAACTGAAGATGAACCTGCAAACTGAGCATCAGAGTGCATTCTTCCCATTGTATCTGTCATACCGTAAGAAGCAGGACCTGCAGCCATATTGTCTGGGTGAAGTGTTCTACCTGTACCGCCACCTGAAGCAACTGAGAAGTATTTCTTACCCTGTTCGATACATTCTTTCTTGTATGTACCTGCAACCGGGTGCTGGAATCTTGTTGGGTTTGTTGAGTTACCTGTGATAGAAACGTCAACACCCTCGTGATGCATAATTGCAACACCTTCACGAACATCGTCCGCACCGTAGCAACGAACTTTTGCTCTTTCGCCGTTTGAATATGCGATTTCTTCTACGATTTCGAGTTTGCCTGTGTAGTAGTCAAACTTTGTCTGAACATATGTAAAACCGTTAATTCTTGAGATAATCTTTGCAGCGTCTTTACCAAGACCGTTAAGGATAACTCTTAAATCTTCGCTTCTTGCTTTGTTAGCTGATCTTGCAAGACCGATAGCACCTTCTGCAGCAGCAAAAGATTCGTGACCTGCTAAGAATGCGAAACATTTTGTTTCTTCTCTTAAAAGCATAGCGCCGAGGTTACCGTGACCGATACCTACTTTTCTGTCATCTGCAACAGAACCTGGGATACAGAATGCCTGTAAGCCAAGACCGATTTTTTCAGCAGCATCAGCAGCTTTTGTGCAGTTTTCTTTGATTGCAATTGCAGCGCCTACTGTGTAAGCCCATGCAGCATTTTCAAAGCAGATTGGCTGAATGCTTTTTGTAATACCATAAGCGTCAACACCTGCATCGTCACAGATTTTCTTTGCTTCTTCAATTGAAGAAATACCGTGTTTTGCAAGTTCTGCGTTGATCTGATCTATTCTTCTTTCATAACTTTCAAATAATGCCATTATTTTCTACCTCCTTCTTCAATTATTCATGTCTTGGGTCGATAAGCTTTGCAGCATCATCAACTCTGCCGTACTGACCACTTGCTTTTTCTAAAGCTTCGTTAGCATCCATGCCTTTAGCGATCATTTCCATCATTTTGCCGAGGTGAACGAATTTGTAACCGATAATCTGTCCATTTTCGTCAATAGCATTCTTTGTTATGTAACCTTCTGCAAGTTCAAGGTATCTTGGACCTTTAGCAAGAGTAGCATAGGTTGTACCAACCTGTGATCTTAAACCCTTACCTAAATCTTCAAGACCTGCACCGATTGGGAGACCGTCTTCTGAGAAAGCAGTCTGTGTACGGCCATAAACAATCTGAAGGAATAATTCTCTCATAGCTGTGTTGATAGCATCACAAACAAGGTCTGTGTTTAATGCTTCAAGAATTGTTTTACCAACTAAGATTTCAGATGCCATAGCAGCTGAATGTGTCATACCACTGCAACCTACAGTTTCAACTAAGGCTTCCTGGATAACACCTTCTTTAACATTTAATGTGAGTTTACATGTACCCTGCTGAGGAGCACACCAGCCAATACCATGAGTAAGACCTGAAATATCTTTAATTTCTTTAGCCTGAACCCATTTACCTTCCTGCGGAATTGGAGCAGGACCGTGATATGTGCCTTTAGCTAAAGGACACATATGTTCAACTTCTACTGAATATTTCACTTTACATACCTCCTGTAAATATTTTTTTATCACATAATTTTAGCATAGGCCAAATTATTTGTCAATTTTTTCTCTGTTGCCCATATAAGGTCTTAAAGCTTCAGGAATAACAACGCTTCCGTCTGCCTGCTGATAGTTTTCAAGGATTGCCGCAACAGTTCTTCCAACAGCAACACCTGAACCGTTTAATGTGTGAACAAACTGTGCTTTATCTTTAATATTATCTTTATATTTGATGTTTGCTCTTCTTGCCTGGAAATCTTCAAAGTTTGAGCATGAAGAGATTTCAACATATCTGTTATAGCTTGGCATCCAAACTTCAATATCGTATTTCATAGCGGCGGTAAAACCAAGGTCGCCTGTGCAGATTTTAACAACTCTGTATGGAATTCCTAAAATCTGAAGAACCTTTTCTGCATCAAGAGTAAGCTTTTCAAGTTCTTCGTAAGACTGTTCAGGTTTTGCAAACTTAACAAGCTCAACCTTGTTGAACTGATGCTGTCTGATAAGACCTCTTGTATCTCTTCCTGCAGAACCTGCTTCTGCTCTGAAACAAGCAGAATATGCAACGTGTTTGATTGGAAGCTGTGCGCCGTCTAAAATCTGGTCTCTGTACATATTTGTAACAGGAACCTCTGCAGTTGGGATTAAGAAATAATCTGTTCCTGAAACTTTGAAAGCATCTTCTTCAAATTTAGGAAGCTGACCTGTGCCAACCATTGAATTTCTGTGTACCATATAAGGTGGGAATACTTCTGTGTAGCCACTCATTTCTGTGTGAGTGTCAAGGAAGAAGTTAATGATTGCTCTTTCAAGTCTTGAACCAAGACCTTTATAGAAAGTAAATCTTGTTCCTGTAACCTTACCTGCTTTTTCAAAATCAAGAATATCAAGGTTTTCGCCAATATCCCAATGAGCTTTTGGTTCAAAATCAAAATTTGTAGGTTCGCCCCATTTTCTGATTTCAACATTGTCCTCGTCAGTATCACCCTGTGGAACTGTTTCGTTAGGAATGTTTGGAATTGTGAGCATAATAGCATTGATTTTTTCTTCAAGCTCTCTTACCTTTGCGTCCGCTTCCTTGATTTCTTCTGAAAGCTTTTTCATTTCTGCAAAAACTTCAGTTGTGTCCTTGCCCTCTTTTTTAAGCATAGGAATCTGTTTTGAAACTGTGTTTTGCTGAGCCTTTTTCTGCTCATTTTCAAAAATAAGTTGTTTTCTTAAATCGTCAAGCTCAAAAAGGCCGTCTAAATCAAAATTTTCTTTTCTCTTAAGAAACGCTCTTTTAACTTTTTCAGGCTCATTTCTTAAAACTCTCATATCTAACATTTAGAATCACTCTCCTAAAAATATTTCATATTATTTTTCTTCTGTTTCAAAGAAAATAGCTTCGATTTTATCAATTTTTTCTTCGTCTGTAATTTCTTCGTGAAGAATGTCAACAATTTGCTGTCTTTCATTGCCCATACTTGTGTTTGAGGCTTCCATATCTTCATATTCCTGTTTTGAAATCTCAATCATTTCCACAAAGCCCATATTGTTTTCATATTCTTTAACCCTTGCGACGCTGATACCGCCGATAATAATAAAAATTAAGGCAACACCAAGTAAAATCAAGGTATATTTAAAGAACTTACCGTTCATCTTATCCAAAACGAATTCTCCTTTCAGTCGAATAATGCACAATTCACAATGCACAATTCACAATGAGTGTAGAAATTGCTACGCAATTTCTATTTATTCAATAAATCCAGTAACCTATTCATTTCCTTATAATCTGCAAAGTTTATTTCAATTTTTCCTTTGAATTTGTTTGAATATGAAACATTAACCTTTGCACCAAGTCTGTCCTGAATTTTCTTTGCAGAAAAATCAATGGCGTTTTTCACGTCCCAGTTTAGCTCTGCAGGTCTTTTCTTTGGCTTTTCCTCTTTTTCTTTAACAAGTGCTTCAACCTGTCTTACGGAAAGGCCTTTTTCAATAACAAGCATTGCGATTTCAAACATTTTTTCTTCTGATTTAGCTGAAAGAATTGCTCTTGCATGTCCCATTGAAAGTCTGCCTTCTTCAACAAGAGTAAGAACATTCTGCGGAAGAGAAAGAAGTCTTAATGAATTTGCAACTGCACTTCTGCTCTTTTGTACTCTGTTTGAAACCTCTTCCTGTGTAAGACCAAAGTCGTCCATTAACTGCTTATAGCCATTTGCTTCTTCAATAGGATTTAAATCCTCTCTCTGAAGGTTTTCAACAAGTGCAATTTCCGCAACCTGTTTTTCATCATAATCTTTAACAATTGCAGGAACAGTTTTAAGTCCAAGTGATTTACAGGCTCTCCATCTTCTTTCTCCTGCAACTATTTTATAAAACTGACCGTCCTTAACCACAATAAGCGGCTGAACAAGTCCATGCTCCTGAATTGAAAGAGCAAGTTCTGCAATTTTTTCCTTATCGAAATTTTTTCTAGGCTGATTTTTATTAGGTGCAATAAGATCTATTTCAATTTCGGTAGAATTTTCGTTATTATTAACTTCTGGTGTTTCAGGGATTAAAGCATTTATTCCCGCACCTCTTCCAAGACCGCTTTTTCTTGCCATCTTATCTGTTCCTTTCCACAAATTCTTTTGCAAGTTCACGGTATGCAACCGTGCCTGTTGCAGATTTATCAAAAACGTTTATAGGCTCACCAAACCCCGGAGCTTCAGAAAGACGCACATTTCTTGGGATAAGGCTTTTATATACTTTTTTACCAAAATGCTTCTTGATTTCTTCAACCACCTGAATTGCAAGGTTTGTTCTGCCGTTGAACATTGTCATAACGACGCCTTCAATGTCAAGTGAAGTATTAAGTGACTTCTTAACAAGACTGATTGTGTTTGTAAGCTGAGCCACACCCTCTAAAGCATAGTATTCACATTGTATCGGAATAATAACACTGTCTGCCGCAATAAGGCAGTTTAAGGTTATAATACCAAGCGATGGCGGACAGTCGATAAAAATAAAATCAAAATCGTCCTTAACACTTTCCAAAGCATTTTTTAAAATGTATTCCCTTTTTGAAGCACCTACAAGCTCAATTTCCGCACCTGCAAGGCTCATATTTGAAGGGATTATTTTCATATTGAAATATGCAACATCAGATACTGCATCCTTTGCATCTATATCATTTACAAGCAAATCATAAACAGTGTACTTTGCATTGTCCTTATCAACGCCGAGACCGCTTGTTGCATTACCCTGAGGATCTGCATCAATAACAAGGACCTTTTTTCCAAGTTCTGCAACACAGGCAGAAAGATTTACAGCCGTTGTTGTCTTACCAACTCCGCCCTTCTGATTTGCTACCGCAATAATCTTTGCCATAAACTCATCCTTTTCTACATATATGGATTTATTATAGCATTTTCTTACCGAAAAAACAATAGTTTTTGAAAGTTTTTTGAAGACTTTGACCCCTTTAATTTGTTTTTCAATCTTAACCTGTCTGTAACACGTCTGTAACAATAGTATGGTATAATGCATTTGTAAAATAGATAAGGAGGCGATTGCCATGAAAAAGATATTCACTCTTTTACTTACTGCTGTGCTTTGTTTTTCAAGCATAGTCTGTTTCGCAGCGCCTGCCACTTTAAGCCCATCGGCTCAATCTACAGCATCTAACCTTATAGTTATTACAAACCCACCTTCAATTTCATCAACCACACAAAAAGGTATCGTTTTCTGTGGTTACGGTGAATCAGGTGTTAATGTTACTTTCTATAAATACAATCCTCTTACAGGCCTTTATTATCCTATGGTATCAAACGGTAATGCAATTTCTCTTGATATTGTTTACCAGTCAGGTCTTTTCTGGAAGAAGATTGATTTTACTGCAGGTAACCACAAGGTTATTGTTTATGCTGAAAAAGACGGCAGAGTTCAGATTGTAAAAAGAGAAATAAATGTGTTGTCACCTGGTATTGCAGACAATCTTTTTGACTACACACTTAATTTCCGTCCTGCATATAAGTAATATGAAAAAAGAAAGTATTAAAACTCTTCTTCTTTCTGCACTTGTTCTGTGCAGTTTGGTATTAACAACGCAAATATGGTTTAATGAGAAATTATGGTCCTCGGACTATGATTTCTTTTCTGTATTTAAAGATAAATTTTCCGCTATTTTCACAGGCTCGGATGACGATTCCTTAAGCATTGAGGACACAGGTGCTTTCAACAGTATTTTCGCTCCGAACACAATTTTGCTTTCTTCTGCTTCAGGAAGAACTATGTATGACTCTTCCAGTGAGCAAGGCGGAGAAATTACTCTTATAATAAACGATGTTATCAAATCTGCACTTTCCTCATCTGTTTCTTCGGTTCCTGAAGATGAATGGAAAAATGCTATAAAGGGTACTAATGTTTATGCAGACTACAGCGTTCCTGTCAGTCTTTCTGCTATTGGTACTTTTCTTGAGGCAGATTTTATTATTAATGAACAATTCAAAAGCTTCGACAAAATTCTTATAGATTGCGAAAAGCTTTCAAACACCTATGTTCCCGTATTTTTCAGAGACAGTCAGTCAAACAGCCACTACAGAATTAACGCGCCTTTCGATAAAAGAAGGCTTTCGGTTCTTTTTGAAAATTCAAACACAAATCTTAATCTTTCTTACTCTTTCGAGCTTGGTCTTGACAAAAAAGCAGAGGGAGAAGGAAGTAAGCACCAGAGCGTTCTTCTTGATTCCTATATTCTTTTATCTTTAGACGAAACCCCTATGAATGTTATAAAAGAAGAGCCTATTGATATTCTTGATAAAACAGAACATATTTTAGAAACTCTTGGTTATAACAGTAAAACTGTAAGAAAATTCACCCAGACCAACGGAACAGAAAACTATGTTGATTCCAAATCAACACTTGTTATAAGCCCTAAAGGCTATATTGAATATACGGCAGTTTCGGACACAAGCGGTTTTGTAATTGGTACAGACTCACATATTACTACTGCCGCTGCAGGTGTTGCTGCACTTATTGATAATATTTTATCACCATTTAACTTAAGCTCTGCAACAAAGCTTTTTATAAGCTCACCGCTTATTGAAACAAACGGTAATTCCCACACATTAAGTTTTGGTTATATGTTTGATGCCATTAAAATTGTCAGCGATACTCAGGATTGTATTGTTACGGTTACAGACGGTAAAATAACCCATCTTAAGCTTAACATTAAAAACTACCTTGAGCTTGAGCCTAAAGAGTCCACCAATGTTCTTGACATTATTGATAAAGCATACACCAAAAGCATAAATACAACTCTTAATATAAAAGATTTAAGAACAAGCTATGTGAAATACGGAAACAAATATGAAAAGGTATGGCTCGTTACTACAGACGCTTCAACAGAGCCTATAGTTATAGAATAAAGAGGTTTAAAATGAATAGAGAACTTTTAAGTCCCTGCGGGGACTTTGATTGCCTTAAGGCGGCAGTAAGTGGTGGCGCGGATGCAGTTTACCTTGGCGGAAGCCGTCTTAATGCCAGAGAAAGTGCAAAGAACTTTTCTGACGAGGAGCTTAAAGATGCAGTTAATTACTGCCACCTTAGAGGTGTTAAGGTTTATGTAACCTTAAACACCGTTGTTACAGACAGGGAAATAAAAGAGCTTGAAGATTATATTAAATTTTTAAGCGAAATTAATGTTGACGGTGTTATACTTCAAAGCCTTGGTCTTGCATCTTGCGTAAGATATATTGCACCAAGTCTTGAAATCCATGCAAGTACCCAGCTTTCTGTTCACAGTCTTGATGGTGTTATGCAGATGAAGGAGCTTGGTTTTTCAAGAGCAGTTCTTGCAAGAGAGCTTTCTGCAAAGGATATTAAATTTATCTGCGAGAATTCACCTATAGAAATTGAAGCCTTTATTCACGGTGCACTTTGTATGTGCTATTCAGGGCAATGCTACTTTTCAAGTGTTATCGGACAAAGAAGCGGAAACCGAGGCAGATGTGCCCAGCCTTGCAGACAACCCTATAAAAACGGCTATGAATTAAGCCTTAAGGACCTTTCTGTTGCCGAGATGTTTAAAGACTATTTAGCTCTTGGTGTTAAGTCCTTTAAGATTGAGGGCAGACTTAAAGACCCTATGTATGTTTATGGCGTTACAAGTATATACAGAAAGCTGATTGATGAAAACAGAAGTGCTAACCCTGACGAAATGAAGCTTTTAAAGGCACTGTTTTCAAGACAAGGTTTTACTAAGGCATACCTTGAGGGAAAGGCATCAAAAAGTATGTTCGGCATAAGAACGGAAGATGATAAAAAATTAACTGCAAATCTTGAAAAATTTAACTTTGCAGAAAAAGAAATGCCACTTGAAATTAACTATGAAATAGAGCTTAACAACATTCTTGTTAAAGCCATAAGCGGAGAATGTGAACATCTTGCGCAAGATCGTGGCGCAGAAAAGGCATTAAACAGAAGCACCACAAAAGAGGATGTGGAAAAACAACTTAAAAAGGTTGGCGGAACAGGATTTTTTGTTGATAAAATATCAGGAACAGTTAAAGACGGACTTTTTATTCCTGTTTCAAAGCTTAATGAGATAAGAAGACTTGCAATAGACGGTCTTATATCAAAGCTTCTTGAAAAGAAAGAAGAAGCCTTTAAGCCTTTGAATATCCAGCTTGAAAACAAACCTTGTGAAGATCAGGTTTTTAATTTCTATTTTTCAAGCCTTAAGCAATTTGAAGAGACAAAGGAAATACATCACCTTGCAGAAAATATTTTTGTCCCTGTTCAATATGTTGAAAGCCTTAAAGACAATAAAAAAATTTGCCTTTCTCTGCCCAGAATTATAACAGACAGCGAAAAAGAAAATATATTAAGCTTTCTTGAAATTGCAAAATCTAAAGGTGTAACAAAAATTCTCTGCAACACCTGTGACCAGATTTTTATGGTAAAAGCACTTGGCTTTGAACCTGTTGGAAGCTTCTCTCTTAATATTTTTAATTCTTATGACTTAAGGATTTTCAAAGAGCTTGGCTTAAAAGAAACCTCTCTTTCCTGTGAGCTTTCTGCATACAGAATAAAGGATATGAAAAAATGCATTAAAACAAGTACAGTGGTTTACGGCAGACTGCCTTTAATGGTAACCGAGAACTGTATTATAAAAAACACAGGCAAATGCATAGATTTTAAAGGCTTTTACTCTCTTGAGGACAAAACAAGGAAAAGCTTTCCTGTTATTTGTCATTATCCTCACAGAAATATTATTTTAAATTCTGCCCCTGTTTACACCGCAGACAAGCTTTATGAACTTAAAAAATGCGGTCTTTACGGTTTTGATTTTTTGTTTACAACCGAAACAAACAAGGAAATTTGTGAGATTATCAAAAATTACATTGAAGAACTGCCTTATGAAACTCAGTTCACCAGAGGACTTTTGTTTAAAAACATATTGTAATTTTGCATTTTATATTATATAATATAGACAAATGGAGGATGTAAAAATGAAAAGAGTATTAGCTTTTGACCTTGGTGCTTCAAGCGGCAGGGGTATTATAGCAACACTTGATAATGACAGAATTGAACTTAAAGAAATTCACCGTTTCTCAAATAACGGTGTTAAAGTGAGAAACACATTTTATTGGGATATTTTATATCTTTTTGACCAGATTAAACAGGGCATTGTTAAAGCAAAGCTTGACGGCGGTTTTGACAGTATCGGTATTGACACCTGGGGTGTTGACTTTGGTCTCATTGATGCAAACGGCGATTTAATAGACAACCCTGTTCACTACAGAGATGACAGAACAGAGGGTATGCCTGAAGAATTATTTGAAATTTTAAGCAAGGAAAAGCTTTATAACAGAACAGGCACACAGATTATGAACTTCAACACACTTTATCAGCTTTTCTATCTTGCAAAATATAAGCCTGACCTTCTAAAAAGAGCAGATAAATTCTTATTTATGCCTGACCTTTTAAATTATCTTTTAACAGGTGTTAAAAAGAGCGAATACACAATCGCCTCAACTTCACAGATGCTTAACCCTTATGAAAGAAAATGGGACAAGGAGCTTCTTGAAACTGTTGGTATTCCAACAGACATTCTTTGTGACATTATTAAACCGGGAACCGTTCTTGGCAATGTAACAGATGAAATTTGCACAGAGCTTGGCATTGACGAAGCAAAGGTTGTTGCAGTTTGCGGTCATGATACAGCTTCTGCAGTTGTTTCAGTTCCTACAACAGAAGAAGATTTCGTATATATCAGCTGCGGCACATGGTCACTCTTTGGTACAGAGCTTAAAGAGCCTTTAATTGATGAAAACTCACTTAAATATTCATACACAAACGAAGGCGGCTATAACGACACAATCAGATTTTTAACAAATATTATGGGTACATGGCTCATTCAGGAATCCAGAAGACAGTGGATTAAAGAAGGCAACGAGCTGACATTCAATGATATGGAAAAAATGGCTCTTGCTTCAAAGCCATTCCAGTGTTTTGTTGATGTTGATTATCCTGAATTCGGAAAGCCTGGTAACATTCCACAGAGAATTAAAGATTTCTGTGCAAGAACAGGACAGTATGTTCCGCAGACAATCGGCGAAGTTGTAAGATGTATTTATGAAAGCCTTGCTCTTAAATACAGACACTCATTCTTAAATCTTAAAAATATTACAGGTAAAGACTTTAAAGGAATTCACATTGTTGGCGGCGGCACAAAGGATCCGCTTCTTTGCAGTATGTGTTCAAGTGCTTGTAATGTTTATGTTTCTGCAGGTCCTATCGAAGCAACTGCTCTTGGCAATATTGCAGTTCAGTTTATGAGTGCAGGTGCAATCAAAGACATTAAAGAGGCAAGAACAATCATCAAAAACTCATTTGATGTTAAAGAATATTATCCTGAAAATCCTGCAGATTGGGATAAGGCTTACGAAGAATACAAAAAGTATCTTGGTAAATAAATAAAATAAAATATTCACACAAAGTGTTTCCATCATCGTTTAAAGATGATGGAAATGAAAAGGGAATGAGGTTAGAATCCTCAGCGATAACTGTCGGTGTATTCATCGAAGTTCTTATATCCGTTATCGAAAGATAGTCATTGGGAAACTGAGAAGGCAGGGTATAAGAATGTGGGCAAGTGCCTATATGATGTGAGCCACAAGACCTGCTTTGATGTTGCAAACGCTATCTTGCGCAAGAACAACATTTTCAGTTTATACTGAATTGTGATTCATCACAGGAATACTCAGCTGTGGTAATTTTTTTAAAAAATTACCGCAGTTTTTTTGTTTTCTGCGGCGTGGAGGTGAAAAAGATAAAAAACAAAGCAGAAAATAAAAACGGAGGTTTTAAAATGAAAAAAATATTATCTTTATTATTAAGTATGGTGCTGATTGTAAGTTCTTTCAGCACAGCGGTTTTCGCAACAGACAGCGAAAGCATTTCAGTTTATGTATCAGCGTGTAAGTATGGTGAGTTCATCGCCGATAAGCTTGGAAACAGTATTGTAAACAGAGAAATTGTATTGTCTGAAAAAGAAGAATACACATTAAATGATGTTTTTGATGCTCTTCACCAAAATTATTATGATGGCGAAGAGGGTTATAAAACAGAAATGGGCGACTTTGGTGAATACATAACTCGTTTCTTTGGAGACGAAAGCGAAAACTTTGTTTATTATGTGAACTTTGGCGCAGAAGATGTGTGGGGACCAACTCATATTGTAAAAGATGGCGACAGTATTGACTTTTGTATTAATAAAAGCTTTTACCCTGATACTGAAAGCTATACAAAATTCTCAAGCAAAGAAGCTGTAGCTTTTGTTGGCGATGAGGTTGAATTTATTCTTGAAGAATCTGCATATACTGCAGACGGACTTACCTTTTTCCCTTGTGCAGATGCCCTTTTAACAGTAAACGGCGAAGAAACTGAAGCTTTAACAAACGAAGAGGGAAAAGCAACACTTTCTTTTGAAGATGCGGGAGTTTATGTGGTTTCTGCGAAGAAAACAAAGCTTGTTGAAGAAGAATCTGTTACTGCCATAACTGCACCTTATTGTGTTGTTACTGTTAGTGAACGCCCTGAAAAGGAAATAACAGAAAATATAATCTCAAAATATTTTGATATAAGCCTTACAAACGATGGTAATTTTTGCTGGTTTGTTGCAGATTTTGCAGAATATATAAGCCTTTTCCCAGAAAGCTTAAGTTTTTCAAGCGAAATGAAACAAGCCTTTGTTGATAAGCTTGTTGAGCTTGGTGAAAGCGCCGAAACACAAGGCGATATTGCAAAAACAATTATCGCATTAAGAGCATTAGGCTATGATGCAAAAAATGTTTATAATGAAAACAGTGTTTCCATTGATTTTGTTAAAAAACTTACAGATATGATAACACCTGAATCAGTTCAGGAAGCCTATTATGAATTCACACTTCCTTATGTTCTTATTGCTCTTCAGCAGGGAGAAAATTATGTAGCTCCTGAAACTGTTGACTTTTTGATTGATACTGCAATAAACAGTAAAGCTGCATGGCAGGACACCTCATGGGGAACAGACGGTGCATCTCCTATGCTTCGTGCACTTGCACCATACTATAACGAAAATGAAGCTGTTAAAAACGCAATTGATGAAACAATAGCTTTGCTTTTTGAATATCAGGGTGAAAGCGGTTCTATGGGCGGTGCGGCATCAACAGGACTTGCAATTTTTGGGCTTTCTTCAGTTAAGGTAAACCCTTATGATGTAAAATCAGGCGAAAACAATCTTATAGACGGACTTTTAACTGATGTTAACGAAAACAAAGACGGCTTTTCCCCTGACACAAATTCATTTTCTACAGAACAAGGTTTCAGAGGTTTAGTTAGCTTAAAGCTTTTCCTTGCAGACAAAGTTCCTTATGATTTTTCACAAAATCCTATGAACGAAGCAAGAGCAACTGTTAAAGCGCCTACAGGCGGTGGCGGTGGAAGCTCAGGAGGCGGCGGTGGCGGAGTAGTAAAACCTGTCAACAAACCTGAAAAAGAAGAAGTAAAAGAAGAGATTAAAGAAGAAACTAAAAAAGAAGAAGAAAAAATTAAAATAATTTATGTTCCTGAAGAAAAATATCAAGAAAGAACCTTTGAAGATATAAAAGACCATAAAAACAAAGAAGCTATAGAAGAACTTGCTAAAAGAGGCATTGTAAATGGTATGGACGGTAAAAACTTCTGCCCTTCAAACACAATGACAAGAGCTGAATTTGCAACAATTGTTGTTCAGGCTTTAGGTCTTAAAGAACAAAACGGAAAAGCTTTTGAAGATGTAAAAGAAAATGACTGGTTTTACAAATATATAGAAACTGCCGAATTCTATGGAATAATTAAAGGTGTTTCAGAAACTTCATTTAATCCAGACGGACAAATCACTCGTCAGGAAGCCGCAACAATGGTTGTAAGAGCTGCCGCTCTTTGCGATATGGAAACAACCATAAGCGAAGACTTTGCACGAGATATTCTTGCACAGTTCCCTGATTATACCCAAAGCTCCGACTGGGCAAAATCTGCCTTGGCTTTTTGCTACAACACACAAATTCTTGACACCTCTGTTGAAAAGATTAATCCTGTTGAAAATATTACAAGAGCAGAGGTTGCACAGATGCTTTACAATATGCTTACTTATGGGAAGTTGGTATAATGAAGAAGAAAATTTTATGTATTATGGTGTTTCTTCTTGTGGTCACATCAGTTTTTGCGTTAAAAAACATTCCAAAAACGCAAGACACAGAAGCTCTGCCTGTTGAAGTGATTGAATATCTGCTTCCTATGGAAGAACCACAAAAACAACCTGAAAAAGAAGTCGTTGAAAAAACTCCTCAAGAGCCTCTTCCCATTAAAGAAGAAGCGGTTAATGAGGTTGTTGAGGAAGAAATAAAACAAGGTACTTTCTGCACCATTGAAATAATATGTGATCAGGTTCTTGCAAACATTGAAAAACTGCCTGATGACAAAAAAGAAATTGTACCCCAAAACGGTGTTATTCTTGCAAAAACAAAAGCCGAGTTTTTTGAAGATGAAACTGTTTTTAATGTTACTTCAAGAGAGTTAAAATCAAGAAAAATACATATTGATTTTGTATATACACCAATGTATAATAGTGTATATATAAAGGGTATTAACAATTTATACGAAAAAGACTGCGGCGCAGGTTCAGGGTGGGTTTACACAGTTAACGGACAAACAACCGATTGCGGTGCTTCGGCATACAAGCTTAAAGACGGTGACGAGATACAGTGGACATACATCTTAAGATAAGGAGATAAAGATGAGAGAATTTAAAAATTTTCATCCCATAATTAATTTCATATATTTTGTTTTAGTTATAGGCTTTTCTATGTTTTTTATGCACCCTTTGGCACTTATAATATCTTTTTTATGTGCCTTTTTGAGCCTGATTATGGTAAAGGGCATAAAAGCAATAAAACAAACTCTGCTTTTTGTG
>JAZSLZ010000125.1:0-4660 GCA_045535635.1 Clostridia bacterium | reverse complement strand
ACTTGCCACCGGCAACTTTTTTTAACCGCTTTGTGCCCTCTCAGGGTTCGATTCCCTCTATATTAAAAAATAGCAACCATCTAAAGATGATTGCTATTTTTTGGTGCAGGTGGTGGGAAGGAGCCAACAAGTTGTCTCCCGTGTTCGCCGACCGAAAGCTTTGCTTTCAGTACCCGCCTCACACCACAAAGCTGAAAAACTTGCCACCGGCAACTTTTTTTAACCGCTTTGTGCCCTCTCAGGGTTCGATTCCCTCTATATTAAAAAATAGCAACCATCTAAAGATGATTGCTATTTTTTGGTGCAGGTGGTGGGAATCGAACCCACACGGTATCACTACCACAGGATTTTGAGTCCAGCGCGTCTGCCAGTTCCACCACACCTGCAAGTACCTAGTTATGATAGCACAAAAGGTTTTGTTTGTCAACATTTTTAAAGTTCTTTTATCACTTTTTCTATTTCTTCAAATCTTGCAGAAAAGCTTCCCTGAACCATTAAATCGTTTCCTCCACCTTTTCCGCCAAGCTTTGAGTTTATATCCTTTATAAGCGTTCTTAAAAGCATATTTTCTGCACCTATTATATATCTGTAGGAATTTTCTTCACCGCTTAAAACACAAATACATTTTTCTGTTTTTACTTTAAGAAGATTAACAAGCTCTCTCATTCCCTCTGTTTTAAGAAGAGCATCTTTAACCACAATGCTTTCATTTGTATTTTTAATTTTTTCTGCAATAAGCCTTGCTCGGTTTATATCTGCCTGTTCAAGCTCGTATTTAAGCTTATTTGTTTCTTCCATATATTTTTCAACAAATTCAACAAGGCTTTCCTGCTTTGCAGACAGAAGTCCTGATATTGCTTTAACTGTATCATAAGTTTTTCTGTAGTGCATAAAAGCTTCTTCGCCACAGTGAATAAAAAGTCTTGTTCCGCCTTTCCAGTTAAGGCTTTCTATAATCTTAATAACACCCACTTCGCCTGTGTTTTTTACATGAGGCGCACAACAAGCGCAGAAATCACAGTCCTTAATTTCTACAATTCTCACATTTTCTTTAAGGTCAAGCTTTGCTCTGTAGTTAAGCGTTTCCAGTTCTTGTGCTTCAGGGAAATAGCACAGTATTTCTTTATTTTGATAAATAATCCTGTTTGCCTGAAGTTCTATTTGCTCAAGCTGTTCTTTGTTGAATTGAATATCATAATCCATTGTAACAACATCATCACCAAGATGAAATCCTACATTCTCAGCACCGTAAAGATTGTGTGCAACTCCTGACATAATATGTTCACCTGTGTGATTTTGCATTTTTATGTATCTTCTTTTAAAGTCAAGTTTGCAGAAAACTGCGCCACACACCTCTTTATCTGCATAATGAATAATTTCTCCGTCAACTTCCTGAACATCAACAACCTTTGCATCGGAAATATAGCCTGTATCCGAGGTTTGTCCGCCCCCTTCAGGGAAAAATGCAGTTTTATCCAAAATTATTTTATATAAATTTTTATCTTTTTCGCAAGATAAAACATTTGCTTCAAATTCTTTTATATATGAATCTTTATAAAAAAGTTTTTCTGTCATAGTATAATCTCCTTAATTTGTGGAATATTATTTTCGAGGTGATTTTGTGATTGGTTTTGCGGCAAGTATTATTGCAGGAGCAGTTATGAGCCTTCAAGGTGTTTTCAACACCAAGCTCAGCGAAAACATCGGACTTTATGAATCGAATGTTTTTGTTCAAGGCAGTGCTTTTGTTTTCTCTCTTTTGGCACTGCTTATATTGGGAAAAGGTAATTTTTCTGCTATCAGAGGAGTTAATTTACTTTATCTTTCCGGCGGACTTTTAGGTGTTGTAATCACCATAACAGTTATGCTTGGTATAAGCAAATTAAATCCCACAACTGCAATTTCCGTAATTCTTATATCTCAGCTTGTCTGTGCAGCTCTTATAGATGCCTTTGGACTTTTTGGTGCGGAAAAAATAGCTTTTAATTTTAAGAATTATTTAGGCATAGCACTTATGATAAGCGGAATAATAGTTTTTAAACTTGCCAATCGATAGGCTCAATATTGTTTTCCTGAAGAAATCTGTTAGTTTTTGAAAAATGCCCGCATCCGAAGAAACCTCCGTATGCAGATAACGGACTTGGATGAACCGTTTCTAAAATCAAATGATTTTTGTTCGTTATCAATGCCTTTTTGGAACGGGCATTCCCTCCCCAAAGCAGGAAAACAATAGGTTTTTCTCTGTCGTTTAGTATAGAAATAATATTATCGGTAAAGATTTCCCAGCCCTTTCCTTTGTGGCTGTTAGGTGAAGCTTCTCTTACAGTTAATGTGGTATTAAGTAAAAGTATCCCCTCTTTTGCCCATTTTGTAAGCTCACCATGGTTTGGAATTTCAAAACCTGTATCACTTTTTAATTCTTTATAAATGTTAACAAGCGACGGAGGAGGATTTACCCCCTTTAAAACTGAAAAACACAAGCCGTGTGCCTGACCTTTTCCGTGATAGGGATCCTGTCCAAGTATTACAACCTTTACATCACTGTACGAAGTGTATTTAAAGGCATTGAAAATATCATACATGGGCGGATAAATTGTTTTTGAAGAGTATTCTTCTTTAAGAAATTCTCTCAGTTTCAGATAATAATCTTTTTTGAATTCATCTTTAAGAAGGTCGTCCCACTCGTTATCAAACTTTATCATAACTTCACCTCTTTATGTTATTATCTTATCATAGTTTTGACTTTTTTTCAATTATGTGGTAATATTTATTTTGGAGGTATTTGTATGACAAAAAATTTTAAAACTATATCTTTTATATGTTTTCTTTTTGCAACTGTTATACTTTCCTTCATCTGTATCCCATTGGTGAAAGGCTTTGCAGATGTACAGGCAATCGATTCATTTAAGCAAAATTTTGGTGGCTTCAGTGTGTTTGCCTTATTACTTATACAAATTCTCCAGATAATCGTTGCACTTATTCCCGGCGAAGTCATTGAATTTGTTTCAGGCGCATTATTTGGTCCATTATGGGGAACTCTTTTGTGCCTGGCAGGTATTTTAGCAGGTCAGTATCTTGTTTTTATTCTTGTATCAAAATGGGGAAACGGCGTTATATCTCCGGATAAAAAAATGCTGCAGAAATTCACTTTTCTTAAAGATATCCGAAAAGTCAAAATACTCACATTTATTTTGTTTTTCTTACCAGGTACTCCAAAAGATTTGCTTACATATTTTATACCTGCAACGAATATTGATTTAAAGAGTTTTCTCTCAATATCTGTTATTGCAAGAATTCCGTCAGTTCTGTCCTCCACCATTGCTGGTACTATGTATGCAAAAGGAAATATAAAGCTAACACTATTCATATATGCCGTTGTTGCAATCACAAGCGGCATCGGTTACATTGTTTATAAATTTTTCTTTGACAGGAGGCATAAAAATGGCACAAACAGATAATATTAAATTAATATCCAACAACAAAAAAGCATACCACGACTTCTTCATCGAAGAAAAATTCGAGGCAGGAATGGAGCTTTTCGGCACAGAAATCAAATCTGTGAGAATGGGAAATGTCAACCTTAAGGACAGTTGGATTTCTATAAAAAATCTTGAAGCCTTCGTTATGGGAATGCATATAAGTCCTTACGAAAAAGGAAATATTTTCAACAAAGATCCACTAAGAATAAGAAAGCTTCTTCTTCATAAAAAAGAGATATTAAAGCTTTTCAGTAAGGTTTCACAGGACGGATATTCCATAGTTCCTTTAAGCGTATATCTTAAAGGCTCAAAAGCAAAGATGGAAATCGCACTTGCAAAAGGTAAAAAGCTTTATGATAAGCGTGATGACGCAGCAAAGAAGAGTGCAAAAAGAGAAATTGAAAGAGCAGTTAAAGAAAGATTTTAAATTTCTACAATTTTCATTTGACAATATGTTTATTTTATATTAAAATTCATATACGATGTTTGCCTTTTAATGTGCGAAGCACTCATCATTAGCGGAGCGACTTCATATTGCGAAGCAATACATCATTTGCGTAGCAAACATCATTATAAATACACGGGGGTGTAAAGGTTTCGACGGGGATAAAGAAGTAAGTTAAGCAGGTGGTTGTGCGGAGCAACCTTAAAATCCGTATTTTAAATTTAAACGCTAACAATAATTTAGCTTACGCTGCCTAATTAAGGCGGCCGTCTGACTTGTATTACCGTGGTATAAGATTCAGGCGTCGACTACACGGTGAACGTGCGTTTGCAAAGCTTTGAGCATACCATGAACAATGAAGCTACCAAAGAAAGAGCCTTGTTTGTGGGACACTTTCTGAGGGAATTTTTAACCACAAACTAAACCTGTAGAAAGACTTATGGACATATTTTCGGACAGGAGTTCGATTCTCCTCATCTCCACCACAAAAAATGCCATACGAAAGTATGGTGTTTTTTTGTGGTTGGGTTATTCAATGAGAATCGAACTCCGTAGGCTCGAACGGTTAAATAAAACAGTCCGGTGGACTGTTTTATCAGTGAGAGGTGTGAGACGCGTACCCGGTGCACTTCCGAGTGGTCGTCGTGCAGGCTGCCATTTTATTGCCAGGAGTTCTGCTGATGTCGAGGACAATAATTAAGTGATACATATTTGAAGTGATATAATGATGGTAGAC
>JAZSLZ010000015.1:0-24841 GCA_045535635.1 Clostridia bacterium | reverse complement strand
CCTTGCCAAGGTGAACGTCGCGAGTTCGAATCTCGTCTTCCGCTCCATAAATTTACGAAAGACGCTTAAATTAGCGTCTTTTGATAAATTAAATATTCGGTGCCATTGCCAAGTGGTAAGGCCACAGTCTGCAAAACTGTTATTCCCCAGTTCAAATCTGGGTGGCACCTCCAGAAAAAAGCACTTCTTACGAAGTGCTTTTTTCAATGAAGTGTTCCTGCGGAACATTAAGTCGCTATTGCTAATGAAGTTGCCTTCGACATTGAAGTGTGCCTAGCTGCACATTTTGGAACGCTTCGCTTCATAAATCTGCTAAGCAGATTTGCATCATAGTGGCAAAGCCACTGCTTCATATTTGATTGGCAAATACTTCATTTACAAACATAAAATTATATAATTCTTGATGAATAATTATATATCATATAAACCCCTCCTTTTTCAACAAACCTTATACTTCAACATTTTTACAACTTCGTATATGTCGTCTTTTGACTCTCTGTCTGAATTTATAAGAGCGTCCTCTGCATACTCAATGCACCAGCTTTTACCTGTGTATTTATTAATTTTTCCAAATGCATCTGCACCGTGAGATATAAGATATTTTGTCATTGGTACATCGAACTCTTCAACTGCAAAAATAAGCGGTGGGTTCTCCCCTATATTCAAATCGGCTCCATTTCCATATAACCATTCAAGCATTTCTAAAATACCGTCTTTTCTCTCTTTCAATTCTGCCTTTAGAAGTTTTTCTCCTCCATCATATTTATCAAGATAATAAAGCTCCATCAAATTACCAATCAGAGAGTTTCCACACAATATTTTATTAATATCTCCTCCGCCATCCACTATACCTTTAATCTTAAGAAAAAATCCCACACTTCTTTTCATCACTATCACTCCTACAACAGGATTATAGCAATTATACTGTTCCATAAAACGTACAGAAAAAAAACACCGATAATTTGTTAAGAATTATCGGTGTTTTTTAATATGTTAATATTAATTCTTTGAATAAATCACTGTCACATCAGGGTGAAGCTGAAGAATAGATGCAGGAACTTTTGGTGTTATTGGACCAAAAAATGCCTTTTTAACTATTTCTTCTTTATTCTTTCCGTTTGCAATAAGAAGCACTTTTTTTGCTCCCATTATTCCGCCCATACCCATAGTAACGGCTTTCTTTGGAACTTCATCTATTGAATTGAAAAATCTTGCATTTGCCTCTATTGTTGATGCATCAAGGTCAACAAGATGAGTTTCTTTAATAAACACTTCATCAGGTTCATTAAAGCCAATATGACCGTCAAGCCCTATACCAAGAAGCTGAATATCAATTCCACCTAATTTTTCTATTCTTTCGTCATATTCTCTGCATTCTTTTTCAACATCTTCCGCACAACCGTTTGGAACAAATGTATATTCTTTTCTGATATTGATTTTAGAGAACAGGTTTTCATTCATAAAATAACGATAGCTCTGATCGTTTTCACCTGTAAGTCCAACATATTCATCAAGATTTACAGATGTAGCCTTTGAAAAATCAAGCTCTTTATCTTCTGCAAGACACTTATATAATCCAAGAGGACTTGAACCTGTTGCAAGGCCTAAAATACTTTCAGGCTTTTCTTTAATCTGATTTGCTATTATTTCAGCAGCCTGTCTGCTCAATTCTTCATAATTTTCCACTTCAATATACTTCATTTTATTTCCTTCTTTCTACAATATTATTCTGAGATTTTATAATACAACCTTCAGGGAAAACTCCTCTTAAAGAATTAAGAGGATAAACTGATGTGTTTTTGCCGATTACAGTTCCTGGATTTAAAACACATCCACAACCTACATCTGCACCATCTGCAAGTATTCCGCCGATTTTACGAAGACCTGTTTCGTAATTTTCATCTCCGTGGATAACTACTGCTTTTCCGTCTGTCTTTAAGTTAGAGCATATTGAACCTGCTCCCATATGTGCTTTGTTACCAAGGATTGAGTCTCCTACATAATTATAGTGCGGAACCTGAACTTTGTCAAGAAGCACACAGTTTTTAAGCTCCGATGAATTACCGATTACACAATTAGCACCTGTTATTACATTACCTCTTAAAAACGCTCCAGGTCTTATTTCTGTGCCTTCGCCTATAATTGCAGGACCTTCTATTGTAGCAGTTGGGTATATTTTTACATTTTTTCCTACATATACTCCCTCTGAAATTTCTTCAAAACCGTCAAGTCCTTTTGCTATAAGCTCAATTATATAACCTTTTATTTCAGGAAGCATTTCCCACGGATATTTATGTGCTTCAAAAAGTTTTGTAAGGTATGGTGTATTACATTCAAACAACTCTTTTGTTTCCACTTTTTTATTCAACGCCGTGTCCTCCCTTTAATATTGCATCAGCAATTATATTTGCATACTCAACGCATTTTTCTTCAGATTCACTTTCAATCATTACTCTTATAACAGGTTCAGTACCACTTTGACGAAGCAATGCTCTGCCCTTACCATTTATAAGCTTTTCAACTTCAGCAAGACTTTCCATAACCGCCTCATCTTTAAATACTGCAGGTTTATCTTTAACTCTTACATTCTTAGTATATTGAGGGTAAAGCTTAACAGGTGCAGCAAGTTCTGCAAGAGACAATTTTGAATCACAAACCTCTTCGGCTATCATAATTGCAGTAAGAATTCCGTCGCCTGTTGTTGCGTATTTTTTAATTATAATATGACCTGACTGTTCTCCGCCTAAATCATATCCTTTTTCCTGCATACACTCATAAACAAATCTGTCACCTACATTTGTCTGTTCGCATTTTATACCTGCTTCTTCAAGACTTCCAAAAAATCCGCTGTTAGACATAATTGTAGCAACAACAGTATCGTGGTTAAGCATTCCCCTTGATTTAAGTCTTTTACCTAAAATATACAGCATTTTGTCTCCATCTACCACTTCGCCGTTGCCGTCAACTGCAATACATCTGTCCGCATCACCATCAAATGCAAAGCCAATATCAAGATGCTGCTCTTTAACTATTTTACATAAATTCTCGATATGTGTTGAACCGCAGTTTTCGTTAACATTAAGTCCGTCAGGTTCAGCACCTACTACTATAGTTTGTGCACCAAGTGCCGCAAACACCGATTTTGCAATCATCCATGAAGCACCGTTTGCACAATCAAGTCCTATTTTCAAATTTTTATATGAATGAGAAGCGATAGAAATAAGATAACCAAGGTATCTGTTTCTTCCTGATGAATAATCAATAATACATCCAATTTTATCTTTTGTTGCAAGTGGTAAATCATTACCGCTAACGCCAAGAGTTTTTAAATTGCCGTCAATATATGCTTCAATTAAAGCTGTGGTTTTATCGTCAAGCTTTTCACCATATCTATTTATAACTTTAATTCCGTTATCATAGAAAGGATTGTGTGATGCAGTAATCATAATACCGCAATCAAAGTCCTCTTGTCTTGTTACATAAGACACACTTGGTGTTGTTGTAACATGAAGCATATAAGCATCTGCTCCTGATGCTGTAAGTCCTGCAGCAATAGAATATTCAAGCATATAACTTGATCGTCTTGTATCTTTACCGATCACGATTTTTGGACGGTGATTTGCTTTTGTGCATCCTGAAAGCTCAGAAGAATAATACCAACCTAAAAATCTTCCAACCTGATAAGCATGCATAGAAGTAAGTCCAACATTAGCTTCTCCTCTGAAGCCGTCTGTTCCAAAATACTTATTACCTGTGTTTTCCGCCGGTTCTTTTTGTAATTCTATATTATCACACAACAGTTCATCAGTAGATATGTCAAAAAGTTCACAAAGCTGAAGAACTTTATCTATTTGTGGAAGTGCCTGATCCATTTCCCATTTTGAAACTGATTGTCTTGACACCTCTATTTTTTCTGCCAACTGTTCCTGAGAAATACCTGCAGCAACACGAAGATGTGTAATTTTTTCACCGATTTTCATAAACGACTCACCTTTCCTTATATACATATATTATATTTATGATAGCAAATGTACTTAACCATATCTACCAACTTTTATTTGAACCTTTTCGCAACTTATAGTTGCATTTTTGTTCATCTATATAGCTATTATATTACATTTTTCTCAATTTTTCAATACTTTTTGCACACTTTTCTTTACAAATCAAAAAAAATAATCTGCCGTAGCAGATTATCATGGCAGATTATTTAATAGACTTTGTTCTCCAATTTCCTTTTACATAGAATATGGCAGTAAGTAATGCACCAATAAGCCAGGAAGCAAGAAGGGAAATCTGAATACATTCACTCATCCCAAGTGGCATTTCAGGTGTTTTTGTTAAATAAGAAATTCCATAAGCAAGGGGAACTCTTACTGCAACCGTTGTTATGAGGGAAATCCACATAGGAGTCATTGTATCCCCTGCGCCTCTCATAATTCCCGAAAGACTCTGTGTTACTGCTACCGCTATATAGCCGACGGCTAAAATTTTCATAAGCTCATAGCTTCTGTTTACAAGCTCAGGAGTATCGGTAAAGACTCCCATAAGCGGTTTTCCAAACAATAATATTCCAAGAGTAATAACTGTTGAACATCCTACAGCTATCAAGGTTCCCTGCTTTGCACCTTTTGTTACTCTGTCATAAAGACCGGCACCAACATTTTGTCCTGAAAATGTTGTGAGTGCAGTGCCAAAGGAGAAGTTTGGCATCATAGCAAAACCATCAACTCGCATTATGACTACATTTGCCGCAATAAAAAGTTCACCAAACTGATTTGTAAGTGATTGAACCAATATCATCGCAGAAGAAAAGATTGCCTGAGTAAGACCTGATGGCAAACCTAATCTTATTATTGTGTTAACATAGGCTTTTTTAGGCTTTAAGTACTTCCATCCAAAATCAAAGAATTCTTTCATCTTGGCAAGTTTTATAAGGCAAAGTACCGATGAAACAAACTGTGCTATTACTGTAGCAAGAGCTACCCCTGCAACTCCCATTCCCAGCTTTGCCACAAAATAAACATCAAGAACGATATTGATAACAGTTGCAATCAACAAATATATTAGAGCTGACACTGAATCCCCAAGACCTCTTATAACACCGCTTAAAATATTATAATAAGCCATACCTGCTATACCGATAAGGGAAATCATAAGATAATCGGCACACCAGTCAAGAATTGTATCAGGAGTGTTAAGCATTAGCAGAACAGGCTTTATAAGAGGGACGGCAACAACAATCAAAAACACACAACATATTGCTGTAATTGTTATACAATTACCCACAGTATAAGAAAGACTTTCTCTTTTCCCTGCTCCAAAATACTGTGAAACCATTATGTTAGCTCCAGCTGAAACACCAATAAAGAGAACTAAAAACAAAAACACTATAGGCGAAGCACTTCCAACTGCCGCCAGAGCATTATCCCCAACATAATTTCCTACAACAATACTGTCCACCGTACTATACAACTGCTGAGCAATATTTCCCACAAGCATAGGAAGTGTAAAAAGGACAATTCCTTTCCACACCGAGCCTTTCGTCATATCCGTTGGTGCAAATAATTTTTTAAACATTTACTTTCCTCTTTCTCTTTTGTTAAAACTTTATCTTCCCTTTTTCTATGTCTGAAATCACCTTAGCAATAGCATTTTCTTCATTACTTACGGTTACATAATCCGCACTTTCTATTGCTTCTTTACATGCATTTGAAACCGCAACGCCTATTTTTGCTTCTTTGAACATAGGAATATCATTATAAAAATCGCCTATGGCAATTGTTTTATCTGTTTCAAGTATTTTAGCAAGTTCTTTTATTGCTACGCCTTTATTTGAGCCTTTAGGCAATATTTCATAAAGATGCTTTTCAGAACGGACAAAATCAAACTTTTCATTAAATGGATGTTCATCAAGAAGTTTTTTTATTTTTAGAATACTTTCTTCTTTTTCGCAGCAGAAAACTACTTTTGAAAAATCTTCTTCAATTTCTTCATAGCTTTTCACAATGTGTTCTGCTCCTGTGATTTTCATAAACCAGTCTGTAACTTCGTTTTCTTTTGAAAAATATATTTTTTCAAATGTGTGCATTAAAATTCCTGCTTCATCAACATTTTCATCTACACATTTAACGAGCTTTAAAACATCCCTGTCTGTTTTTATTCTGAAAATATATGTTTCTTTCTCTTTATCATAAATTCCGCCACCATTAAAGCACCCTATAGGCGCATTAGGATGAACCTTATCGTACATATCTGCTACGGTACTTGCAGATCTTCCTGTAACAAAAGTGAAAAATCCGCCTTCCTTTTTAAAATATTCAATAGCTTTTATATTTTCTTCAGAAATTGATTTATCTTTTTTTAAGAGTGTGCCGTCAAGGTCAGTGCAAATTAAAACACCGTCAAATTTACCCATTATTCTTCTCCTTTGATGATTTAAAGTATCTCTTTATAATAAGTATTGTTATTACGCCGAGTAACGGAAACATTGCTGCTACAAACATCCCTGTTCTCATACTGAAATTATCAGCTATTATACCTACAAGTTGAGGTGCAACTGATGCACCCATATCTCCTCCTGCAGCCATAAGAGCATAAATCCACACTCCTGCTGACGGATATTTTTCCCCAACACATATAATGGTTCCCGGCCATAGCATTGAAGAAGCCAAGCCCGTTATAATACACGCAACAAGAGCTAAAACCGCACTATCAAAAATGCTTACCGCCACATAACATATTGCAGAACCTGCCATTCCCCAGAGCATAACATTTAATATATTTTTCCCAAATTTTGCATAAAGTGTTCTTCCCAATCCCAAAAGTACAGAAAACAACGCTACGCCTAAAATATCACCAAGCAATTTCGGAATATTAAGTGTTTTTTCTATAAAGCTTGAAGACCATTGTGACATTGTACATTCAGCAGCACCGCCAAAAAATATACATACCACAAAAAGTACTAGTCCAACACCCATACCTTTTGAAGATATTTTATCACTCTTTGTATTTTCCATCTCAGGAAGCAATGCTTTTTTGAAAATTATATAATCAACAAAAGGGATAACTGACCATATTAAGCCAAGCAAATTCCATTTTTCAGTGCCGAAAATTTTAAGATAAAGGCTGCTTACCGCTACAACAATAACAACTCCCCACGCGTATGCAGAATGAAGTATGCTCATTTCTTTTTCAGGATTTTCACTTGGAATTGCAGCTACAACAGGACTTGTAAGCACTTCATTTAACCCTGCGGCTACTGAAAATATTATTGTACCCACAACAATCCAAAAGTATGCATATTCAGGCAACAGCATCGGCATCACTGAATAAATAACCATACCAAAAAAAGTAATAAGCGGCATTAGCTTTACTACTTTATGTATGTTAAACTTGTCTGAAAAAACCGTAAATATCACATCAACCAAAAGCTGAGTTGAGAAATTCACAACTATCAGTAAACCAAGTAATGTATATGAAATTGAGTATATTTCCTGAAAAGTTACAAACAACAACGGCGAAAGTGTCAGCACTATTGCCATAGAAAAGCTTGTTAAATAACAGGCATATTTAGTAAGTTTATATTTATTATCCATTTAATTCACCAATTTTATATTCTATCATACAATGATAAATTTATCAAGTTCTGCAATTATAAAATTCCCTATTGCTTTTCCTTGCTGAAAATAGTATACTAACTAATCGTGAGGTGATTTATACGGATAGTTTATGGATTATTTTTATTTTTATATATGCACTTTTAAAAGGCTCAAGAGAAGGAATGAAAAAAGCTGCTCTTAAAAAAAGCAGCTCCAACGAAATTCTTTTTTTCTACACACTGACAGGTCTTATTATGACATTACCTTTTTCTTCTTCTGCATTTAGCCTGAAAGCTGATTTAATTTTCTTTATTTTTATAAAAGCAGCAGTTGTTTGTTCTGCGTGGCTCTGTGCTTTTGCCGCATTAAAGAAGATGTCTGTAAGTCTTTATGGAATTATGGATTTATCAAGAATGGTTTTTTCAACATTTTTAGGTGTTTTTGTTCTTGGCGAGGTTTTTACACTTAAAAAAGCCATCGGTGTAACTTTGGTAACACTCGGCTTATTGCTTGTTAATTTAAAGAAAAACACGGAAACAAAGGGTATGACACTTGTAACCCTTACTGCTGCACTTTTAAACTGTTTTTTAAATGCAGTGTCAGGTACTATGGACAAGGTTTTAATGCAGTATATGAATTCTTCTCAGCTACAGTTCTGGTTTATGCTATTTATGACCTTAATTTACGGTATAATACTTTTAATAAAAAAAGAGAAAGTATATATTTCACGCCTTAAATCAAATTACTGGATTATCATAATGGGTCTTTCACTTATCATCGGAGATAAGCTTTTATTTGAAGCCAACGCCTCACCTTTAAGCGAAGTTACTGTTATGACTATAATAAAACAGTCCTCCGTTTTGGTAACAGTTTTAACAGGCTGGATATTCTTTAAAGAAAAACACATTCTTTATAAGCTTTTCTGCACAGCAATCATTCTTTCAGGAATATTTGTGGCACTACTATAAAAAGAAGGCACTCTCTTTCGAGAGTGCCTTTAAAAACGCTACGCCTAATCAGTTATTATCCCTGATATACTAAGTTCTTTTCGATCATTTCGTCAACATTTGCTGCATCCCACCATGCACCTGCAATGTCAACTTTTTCTGTGATTTCTTTTCCTTCTAAAGCAAATACTGCCTGTTCAACTGCCTGATAACCAATCTGGAATGAATCCTGAGCAACTGCACCAACAAGCTTAGGACCTGTTGTTTTCTTCATCCATTCAATCTGCTTTGTACCTGCATCGTAACCTGCAAATTTGATTGCATCATATTTTGTACCTGCAGCACCGATTGCATCATAAACCTGTTTAACAACACCTTCGTTTGTCATAAAGATAGCTGATGCGCCTTTTTCTGCAAGAGCTTCTAAAGCTGCTTTGTATGCATTGTCTGCATCACCAGGCTTAACTTCTTTTTCGATTTTGAATTTGCCTTTTGTTGAAGCATCTGCATTTGCAAGTTCTTCAAATTTATCGATAAAACCAGCTGCTCTGTCAATACCTGTCTGTGTTTCGTCGTGCTGGATAACACCGATGATATACTGATCAGCTGCTGCAATGTCTTCTTTAATAGCTGCAAAGAAGTTATCTGCTACTGTACCTGCTGCTAAATAGTTGCTTGTTGCAACATGTGCTACTAATGGATTTTTGTCTGCTGCATCAAGAGCTGCAACGTCATTTGCCCAAATACCGCTATCGAACTGAACTACAGGAATACCGCTATCTTTAGCCTGTGTTAAAAGATCAACAAAGCCTTCGCCAATTGTTGCTAAAACAATCGCTGATGCGTTGTTTGAAAGAGCTGTCTGTACCATTTCCATCTGTGATGGAAGGTCTTTAGCTGATTCACTTGCAGGACCTCTGAATGTGATTTTGTAACCATATTTTTCACCTGCTGCTTCTGCACCAGCTTTTACTGACTGCCAGAAAGCATGTGATTCGCCTTTTGCAACTACTGCAATTGTTTTTCCTGATTCTGCACCTGTTCCGCCACAACCTGTAAGAAGTGTTGTGAGCATCATAGCTGCAAGGATGATTGATAATAATTTTTTCATAATATATTCCTCCTTATATTATTATATCTTTTTAACAATTCTTTTTAAGTGCGTGCGTTTTTAGATTTTTATTTCAAGCTTTTTTAGCTTCTTTTGGCTTTTTCTCAACTTTAACCTTATTGGCATTTTTATTCTTGATAACGTCCATAAGTACCGCAACAACTACAATAATACCTGTTAAAACATATGTAACATAGGTTGAGTTTACATTAAGGTTGAATTTAGCAAGAACAAAATTAAGACCGCTTCTTATAACTACAAGCATAATTGCACCGATAACAGAACCTGCAATTGAAGCTGTACCACCGGCAGCTGATGTTCCGCCGATATATACACCTGCTATAGCATCAAGCTCCATACCGTTACCTGTAGCAGCTGCAACTGTTGTAAATGATGCTGACCAGAAGATAGCTGCAATACCTGTTGCAATACCTGCGATTGTATATGCAATAATTTTGTATTTATCTGTGTCAATACCTGAAAGTCTTGTTGCTTCTTCATTACTTCCGATTGAAAGAATGTATCTGCCTATTTTACATTTGTACATAAGATACATACAGATAAGTGCGAAGAATACTACCCAGATGAGTCCCACAGGTACACCGTTGTAGTTTGAAAATACTTTGTTAAACCAAGTTCCACCTGGGAAGAAAATGTTTGGTATTGAAACAATAATAGCACTTAATCCTCTGCCGAACATCATAGTTCCAAGTGTTGCAATAAACGCAGGGATTTTAAGTTTTGCTACTAAAATACCATTTACAAATCCAATCAATGCACCAATAGCAATCATAACCGGAATTGTCCATCCAAGAGGCATACCGTTCATATAAAGCTTACCTGCAATAACTGCAGAAGCAATACAAGTTGTACCGATTGAAAGGTCAATACCACCTGTTGCAATTACGAATGTAACGCCAAGTCCCATAATAGCATATGGTGCTAATGACTGTGCCATACTAACAATATTATATTTACCCAAAAAGTTTGGATTTAATGCCCAGAATATAATAACCAGAATTGCAAGTGCTGCAATAATAATCATATTCTGCATACTTTTCTTAATAACCGAAGCTAATGTATTTGAAGTTTTCATTTTAATCATTCCTCCCTCATTGTTGCATACGCCATAATTTTTTCCTGAGTTGCATCTTTGATGTCAAGCTCTCCTGTTATTCTGCCTTCACACATAACAATAACCCTGTCGCTGAGTCTTTGTATTTCGGCAAGTTCAGAAGATACCATAATTACTGATTTGCCCTGAGATGCAAGTTCTTCCATAAGAGTGTACATTTCACTTTTTGCACCAATGTCAATACCTCTTGTAGGTTCGTCAAAGATAAATATATCCGCGTCATTTAAAAGCCATCTTGCAATAATAACCTTTTGCTGATTACCACCTGAAAGATTTTTAAGAAGCTGCTTCATTGACGGTGTTTTTGTTTTTAATTTAGCATTTTCACGCTCTGCATCTTTTTCAATCTTTCCGTCATTTATCCAGCCAAACTTAATATAATCTTCAAGTGACGCCAAAGCAGAGTTTTCTGCTATAGACTTATCAAGCATAAGACCATATCTTTTTCTGTCTTCAGAAAGGTAACAAATTCCTTTCTTAACTGCATCTGCGGGAGTTTTGATTTTTGTTTTCTGTCCGTTTATGTATATTTCACCGCTATCTATAGGATCGGCACCGTAAATTGCTCTTGCAACTTCAGTTCTTCCTGCACCCATAAGACCTGAAAAACCTAAAATTTCACCTTTTCTCAACTTGAAGCTAACATCTTTAATTTCTTTACCTTTATTGAGATTTTTAACTTCAAGAACAACCTCTGCATCCTCAGGAACATTACTTGATTCTTTCTTATCTCCGTAGATAACTCTTCCAACCATCATTTTAACGATTTCATCTTTTGTTGTTTCTTTTGTAATAAGAGTTCCTACATATTCGCCGTCACGCATTACAGTAATACGATCTGAAATTCTGTTGATTTCATCCATACGATGCGAAATGTAAATCATTCCGATTCCTTTCGCTTTAAGGTCATTCATAATTTTAAACAATTCTTCTACTTCAAGCTGAGTAAGAGCTGCTGTAGGTTCATCTAAAATAAGAATTTTTGAATCTCTTGAAACTGCTTTTGCAATTTCTACCATCTGTTGTTTACCAACTGTGAGCGTTCCCAAAACTGCAGACGGATCAATTTTTACACCTATTCTGTCAAAAAGCTCTTTAGCATCTTTTTCCATTTTTTTATCATCTATATAGATGCCGTTTATCATAGGCTCTCTGCCGATGTAGATATTCTGTGCAACAGTTAAGTGGTTCATCATATTAAGTTCCTGATGAATAATACTTATTCCTGCGTTCTGAGAATCCTTAATGTTATGAAAATTAACTTTTTCACCAAAAAGTGTAATTTCGCCGCCATCTCTTTTATGAATTCCGCAAAGAACTTTCATAAGTGTTGATTTTCCGGCACCATTTTCACCCATAAGTGCGTGAACCTCACCTTTCTTCAGTTCAAGGTTTACGGATTTCAATGCATGGACACCTGAAAATCTTTTGTCAATATCTTTCATTTGAAGAATTATTTCATCCATATCTTTTCTCCATTTCATTATTTATATTAGTTATATTTTACTCCTTCCTCTATATTTCAATACTACCATATTTCCTATTAATTTGTCAATAATTTTTTCAAATTTTTTCGCTCCAAAAACTCCCCAATTTACTTTATTTTTTTAGTTAATTGGAGCAACTTTTTTTGACATTTCGGTCAAAAAAAGACACCTTACACGGTGTCATTTTTTTCTTTAAATCTTATAAGTGAAACAACTGCTGAAATTATATTAAATATTTCTGCAAGTATTCCTCCCAAAGTAAAATTAAATATATTATGTATAAGCCATGATGGAGAAAGTGCTACAGTCTGAAAAATTCTTATTTTTTTACCGTCACCCTTCCACATAAGCACACTCATAACAAGAAGTGACAAATACGGCAGGGTTGTAAGTATAATCTGAAGCAAACTGTTTTTCACCAACGACAATGAATATACGTATGCAATTGTAAACAAAATTTCAACAACAACTGGTTTCCATATTTTGTTGTCTTTCTTCATATATAAGAGACCTCTTACGAGAATTGTAAGATTGAACAAAGCACCGCCATACGCACCTATAAGCAAAAAGTTGAGAAAAAACATCATTCCGCCTATCCCCTGAACAAAAATAAGCTTCTTGTTTTCTTTACACTGGAATGAAAGCACAAACATTAAAAGACCTACTATACCGAATGCCTGACCGATAAATTCTTTTGTTAACATTTTTTACACCTCTTTATTTATATTCACTATTTCAGGTTTTCCTATATAATTTAATCTATATTTTTCAACAAGCTCTTTTGCCTTAATCAAAGAGTCCCCATCATAGGCTGAATCTTCATCATGGGCATCAAACCCAAAGGTTACAGGGCATTTGATTTCTCCTGCTATTTCCCAGAATTTATCATAAGGGTAATTTCTTTTATTTCTTATTCCCAGGAAATTGATTTCAAGTGGGACATTATATTCTTTTGAGGCAATACAAATCTGTTTCATTTTCTCATAGTATATTTTGTCATCACCGACAAATCTGAAAATATCAGGATGTGCAACATAAGTGAAAACTCCGCTTTTTATCCCTGCCACAACGCAGTTTACATATTCGTTTAAGCCTTCAACACTTTCCGATTTTCTTACTGTTGCTACACCGTCATCAACTTCGCCATATATAAAATGCTGTCCTAAAATCAGATACTCTGCACCAAATGCTTTTGCATTTTTAAGCATTTCTTCAAAATATGCAGGATAATATTCCATTTCAAAACCGATTTTGATATTTATCTGTTTCTTATATTTTTCACGCAGAAAATTAATCTCTTCAAAATAGTCTTTAACTTCACTTAAAGGCAGTCTGAAATAAGACTCATAGCCATTAGGAAACTTGAAAGGAATATGTTCTGAAAACCCCATATCCTTAACATTGTTTGCAATTGCTCTTAATATATAATTTTCTGCTTCACCTGTAGCATGTCCGCATCTTTTTGTGTGAGTGTGAAAATTATATGTCATCTTTTACCTCTTCAAAAAAAGTTTCTTCATATCCTCAAAAACTATAATACCCTAACACGAACCATTTGTCAATGCACTGTTTTTTATGTTATATAGAATAAAAATTTTTATTCAGCAAAAACTATTTTGGGTGATTTTTATGGACAAAATTTATGATATTATTATAATTGGCGGAGGTCCCGCAGGGTTTTGCTCTGCACTTTATTGTGCAAGGGCAGGTCTTAAAACTCTTCTCTTTGAAAAGTTTGCTTTTGGAGGACAGATGTGTCTTGCATCAAGCATTGAGAACTATCCCGGTTTTGATGAAGGCATTGACGGTTTTACACTTGGACTAAAAATGAAAAATTCTGCGCAAAAGTATGGTGCAGAAATTGTGTATAAAGAGATAACATCAACTGAACTGAGAGGTAAAATCAAATATGTTAACTGTAGCAACGAGAGTTTTCAGACAAAATGTGTTATAATTGCCACAGGAGCATATCCAAGAAAGCTTGGTCTTCCTTATGAAGAATTTCTTACAGGTAAAGGTGTTAGCTACTGTGCAACCTGTGACGGCCCTCTTTATAAAGACAAAACCGTTGCAGTAATTGGTGGCGGCAACTCTGCCATCTCTGAGGCGATTGCCTTATCAAAAATCTGCAAAAATGTTTTTATCGTACACAGAAAAGATTATTTTACAGCAGCTAAAATATATAAAGATGCTCTTAACAAATGTGAGAATATAAAATATTATCTGAATCAGAAAGCTGTTAAATTCTTATTTGACCAGAAGCTTACAGCATTGATACTTGAAGATACAAAAAGCTCTACAACCACCAGACTTATAGTGGACGGAGTTTTTGTCTGCATAGGACGAAATCCGGAAACTGCTATTTTTGCAAATCAGCTTGAGCTTAAAGATGGTTACATCGTTTCCGACGAAAACTGTCACACAAATTTAAACGGTGTTTTTGTTGCAGGTGATGTCCGCACAAAGCAGTTCAGACAAATTGCAACCGCCCTTGCAGACGGTGCTAACGCCGCATACTTTGCAGAAAAATATATAGCCGGATAAATCATCCGGCTATTTTTATAAACAATACGCCGTTCAAGAAATATTAAATGTATTTAGACTTTAGTTATACAAAGCTATTTTAAAATAAATTTTCCTTAAAACTGAAAAAGCATCAATTGACTTTTAACATATAAGGGTATATAATACTCTTGTATGGAGGACAAATTATGAACAAAATCAAATCAGTTCTTTTAGGGTTCATAATCGGCGTTGCTGCAATTACTCCCGGTTTAAGCGGAGGAATTCTTGCAATAGTGCTTGGGGTTTATGCTCCTGCACTGGATGCGGTTATGACCATTAATCATAATTTCAAAAAAAGCTTCTCTTACCTTCTCCCCCTTGGTTTAGGTGTTTTGCTTGGTCTTGGTGTTTTTGGTGTTGTTATGAGACAACTTCTTGAAAACTACGAAAAAACGGTAATATACTGTTTTATAGGTCTTATCATCGGTAGCCTACCATCACTTCTTAAAGAAGCTACTAAGGAAGGCATAAAGAAATCGTATTTTGCCTTTTCTGCAATTGCGATTGCAATAGGTTTGTTTTTTTCTTTTGCAGTTGCTCAGAATAATCTAGGTTCATCTGCTTCCTCTGTTGTATTATTGATTTCAGGTGTATTCCTTGCAATGGGTATCTTAATTCCTGGAATAAGTTCTTCATTCCTGTTAATGCAGCTTGGCTCATACGATGATATGATTAACTCAATCGCAACCTTAAATATTATTAATCTTGTGTGGATTGGTTTAGGTGCTGCAGCTTTTTTCTTTATAACCGCAAAGCTTATAAACATTGCCTTCAAAAAACATCATGGCTATGCATACTTCACAGCACTGGGATTTTTATTCGCTTCTGTAATAACTGCTTTTCCTGGAGTTCCTACAATAATTGATATTTTCTTTTTCCTTGCAGGAATGACAGGCGCTTATACCTTTATGAAAAAAGCTTCTGATGAATAATCGGAAGTTTTTTCTTTTTTTTCAAAAAAGTACTTTACAAATCAAAACTTGTGTGCTATAATTTATATCTGTTGAGAATAATTTAATATGCACCATTAGCTCAGTTGGTAGAGCACCTGACTCTTAATCAGGGTGTCCGGGGTTCGAGCCCCCGATGGTGTACCAAAAAGAAACGACAATTTTCGATGAGAAAGTTGTCGTTTCTTTTGCACTATTATCTATTCACTTTTCTCTCTTCACTCTTCACTAAAAAATTGTTGTTTCCAGATAAAGGATATAAAAGAAAAAGTGGATTTACTTTTTCAAAGCTTATTTTAACATCAATAAATTATTTATTAAAAACCGGACATAATATGTATATATGTTTACAACAAAATCTCCCCATTTTACTGCAATAAAAATAAAGTACTTGCTTTTTTCTACAAATTATTGTATTATATATTGAGATTAAATTTGGAGGACTTTTAATGAGTGAAATAAAGAAAATCGGTATTATGACAGGTGGCGGAGACTGTTGTG
The DNA here is from genome assembly GCA_045535635.1 of Clostridia bacterium. Lineage (GTDB taxonomy): Bacteria > Bacillota > Clostridia > RGIG6154 > RGIG6154 > RGIG8700. The sequence continues at coordinate 8,547 of JAZSLZ010000015.1, read as the reverse complement.
GTCTTAATGCAGTTATCAGAGCCGTTGTTTATACCGCTATAAATAAATACGGAATTGAGTGCGTTGGTATTAAAAATTGCTACAGAGGTCTTTATCTTGGTGAAAGTCAGATGATTCCTTTAACAATTGATACTGTTGACGAAATTATTGGCGACGGCGGTACAATACTTTACAATTCTAACAAGGACAACCTTTTCAAATATCCAAGACGTGATAAAAACGGAATCATTAAAGGCGAAGACGGCAAACCAATTTATGATGATGTTTCTCATATAGCAGTTGAAAACATTAAAAAAGCAGGTATTGATGCTTTAATTATAGTTGGCGGTGACGGAACTTTAACTTCAGGTCGTGACTATTCAAGAATGGGTGTACGCGTTATGGGTATTCCTAAAACCATTGACAACGACCTTAACTCTACAGATCAGACTTTTGGTTTTGATACTGCAGTAAATAAAAATGTTGAAGCAGTTGATGCACTTAAAACAACTGGCAGAAGCCATCACAGAGTTATGGTTTTTGAGGTTATGGGCAGAGATGCCGGACACATTGCTCTGCATACAGGTATCGCAAGTGGTGCAGACGCAATTATTCTTCCTGAAATTCCATACGATATTGTAAAAATTAAAGACAGAGTTAAAAAAGCTCTCTTAAGTGATAAAAAATACTCTATCATTGTTGTTGCCGAAGGTGCTCCTGCACCTGACGGAAAAGCTGTTACTGCAATCACTCAGGACTTTTCACCTGATGGTGTTAAACTAGGTGGAATTGGAAAGGTTATCGCATCAACTATCGAAAATATGTTTAATTCAGAACGCGACGAAAACGGTTACGCTATAAGCGAGGACATTATTGATGTTGAATGCAGAAGCTCTGCACTTTCACATATTCAGCGTGGCGGTATGACTTCTGCTTCAGACAGAGTTCTTTGCACAAGATACGGAAGCGCTGCTGTTGACCTTTTAATGAATGGCAACGAAAAGCATATGGTAGCACTCAGAAATAACGAAATGGTTGCAGTTCCTCTTGAGGTTGTTATTCCGTCAAACGATATTCACGGAAACTTCAAGCCTGTTGATCCAAATGGCGAACTTGTAAATCTTGCAAAAACAGTAGGTGTTTGTTTTGGTGATTAATAAAAACTCCTTATGTTCTGTACTTTTTAAGTAAAATCACACCCTTGTTCAATATCGTATTGAGCAAGGGTTTTATATTTTATTTTCATCTGCATCATTTTGCCAAACTCTTTGTTGCAATAAGTTTATTTTTATGTTATAATTCTTCTAATAATTGATTATGTGAGGTACACTTATGTCTGAAAGACAGAATAAAATCAGAAATTTTTCTATTATTGCTCATATTGACCACGGTAAGTCCACTCTTGCAGACAGACTTCTTGAGAAAACTGGTGTTTTAACTCAAAGAGAAATGCAGGAACAGGTTCTTGACAATATGGACCTTGAAAAAGAAAGAGGCATTACCATTAAGGCAAGAGCAGTAAGACTTAAATACAAGGCAAAAGACAACGAAGAGTATATTTTAAACCTTATTGACACTCCAGGACATGTTGACTTTAACTACGAGGTTTCAAGAAGCCTTGCGGCTTGTGAAGGTGCAATACTTGTTGTTGCTGCCGCACAGGGTATTGAGGCACAGACTCTTGCAAACACATACTTAGCACTTGACCACGACCTTGAAATTGTACCGGTTATAAATAAGATAGACCTTCCCTCTGCCCGTCCTGATTTCGTTAAAAACGAGATTGAAGATGTTATTGGCATTGAAGCACAGGAGGCTCCTCTTATTTCTGCAAAGCAGGGCATTGGTATTGAAGATGTTCTTGAAGAAATCGTTCAGACAATCCCTGCACCAAGCGGTGATGAAAATGCACCACTTAAGGCTCTTATTTTTGACTCATACTATGACCAGTATAAAGGTGTTATTGTTTATTTAAGAGTTGTTGAAGGATGCTTAAAGCCTGGTATGAAAGTGCGCTTTATGGCAACCGGTAAAGAATTTGAGGTTGTTGAAGCAGGATATCTTCACCCTAATGGATGTACCCCATCACAGAGCATTATGGCAGGTGAAGTAGGTTACCTTGCAGCAAGTATTAAAAATGTTCAGGACACACAGGTTGGTGATACTGTTACAGATGCAAACAATCCAACTAAAGAAGCTCTTCCGGGCTACAGAAAGGTTAACCCTATGGTTTACTGCGGTATTTATCCAGCAGACGGTTCTAAATACGGTGACCTTCGTGATGCTCTTGAAAAGCTTCAGCTTAACGATGCATCTTTAAGCTTTGAGGCAGAAACATCTGTTGCTCTTGGTTTTGGATTCCGATGCGGATTTTTAGGACTTCTTCACATGGAAATTATTCAGGAAAGAATTGAAAGAGAATTCAATCTTGATATTATTACAACAGCACCATCGGTTATTTATAAAATAATAAAAACCAACGGCGAAATTATGAACCTTGACAACCCTACAAATATGCCAAACCCTACAGAAATTGATTATATGGAAGAGCCTATTGTATCAGCTTCTATTATGCTTCCAACAGAGTATGTTGGCAACATTATGGAGCTTTGTCAGGAAAGACGAGGAACATATATTAACACAGAGTATTTAGATACTGACCGTGTTACCTTAAAATATGAGCTTCCTTTAAACGAAATCATTTACGATTTCTTTGATGCATTAAAATCAAGAACAAAAGGCTATGCATCTTTTGACTATGAATTAAAAGGCTATGAGAAATCAAACCTTGTTAAGCTTGATTTAATGCTTAACGGTGATGTTGTTGATGCTCTTTCATTTATTGTTCACACAGAAAAGGCGTACCCAAGAGCAAGAAGAATTGCCGAAAAGCTTAAAGAAGTTATTCCAAGACAACTTTTTGAAATTCCTATTCAGGCTTGTATCGGTAACAAGATTATTGCAAGAGAAACTGTTAAAGCAATGAGAAAAGACGTACTTGCAAAATGCTACGGCGGTGATATAACAAGAAAGAAAAAGCTTCTTGAAAAGCAAAAAGAAGGTAAAAAGAGAATGCGTCAGGTAGGTACTGTTGAAGTTCCACAGGAAGCATTTATGTCAGTTTTAAAATTAGATTAAGAGGGAACATAATGAATTTTGAAATTATAGACTTTCACACTCACCCTTTTGACGATTTAAACACAAACATCTGCAACCACAGAGACCATATTCCTATGGATGCGGATTTTACTGTAGAATATTTAAAAGGTATGGGTATAACAAAAATCTGTGGAAGTGTAATAAACCATGACACTCACGGCAAAGCAGATTTTGACGCAATAAAATTCAGGAACACAAAAGCTTTAGAGCTTAAAGAAAAGTATGAAAGCTTTTATGTGCCAGGCTTTCATATTCATCCTTTGTTTGTAAGAGAATCTCTTGAAGAAATTGAAAGAATGCATAAGGCAGGAGTTAATTTAATCGGTGAGCTTGTTCCTTACTGGGACGGATGGAGTGACTATTCCTGCAAGGAATTTGCCGAAATTTTAGACCTTGCAGATGATTACAATATGGTTGTAAACTTTCACCCAATGACCGATCAGGATCAGATGGACAAAATGGTTAAAGAGCATAAAAATATAACCTTTGTTGCAGCGCATCCAGGCGAAAAAGAAAGATTTTTAAGACACCTTGAAAGAATGAAAATCAGCGAAAACTATCACCTTGATTTATCTGGTGGCGGACTTTTCAGACATGGAATGCTACGCTATGGCATTGACAAGTGCGGTGTTGAAAAGTTTATTTTTGGTTCTGACTATCCAATCTGTAATCCTGCAATGTTTATAGGCGGTGTGCTTTTTGACAGTCTTTTGACAGACAGGGAAAAAGAAATAATTTTCTACGAAAATGCAAAAAGAATACTTAAACTGTAATAAAAACCTTTGTGAAATTCACAAAGGCTCAGACTGTAGAAAAAGTCGTTCTACCGTAAGCGAACCAACATAAATAGTAGGGTTTGGCGATTTTCGACAAACCGTTTAAGAAGAGATAATTTTATATAATTAATCCCGATTGTTTATCGAAAACAATCGGGATTGCTTACTTTTTAACATCCGAAACCTCTCACATATACAAATATGCTACGGATTTCGGCTGTTAAAATATAACTTCCTTTTTCGACCTCTGACAGGGTGTCGATAGGTTTATCGACACCCTGAAAAACCTTTGTGAAATTCACAAAGGTTTTTATCGTTATATTCCAAAAAAGTTTTCAACTTCAATACCTGCTGTGTGGCGTACATCATTGACAATTTCAAAACGAGGTGATACAAGTGTGCCCTCTTTTACGCCAAGCTTCACCACAGTTATTGCAGTAAGACCAAAAGCCATTGATTGACACACAAAAGGTAATGGTATATTAAAAATGTGTGTAAATACAGCACTGCATGAACCTCCGTGACATGCCATAACAACAGTTTCATCACTACCGTTTTTCACACGATAGTGTCTGCCCTCTCGCTCGTACCCAAACTGCTTAAGCCACTGATCAAAATCTTTTGCAACTCTTCTCACATTTAAAACAAATTTGTTTTTGCAAAAAGGCTCTTCTTCCGCCCAGTTTTCACTTGTTATGCTTTGCCCGTTGGTAACCATTTCACTGCAAACTGCCCAGGGATTTCCGTTGTGTGGCAAAGGTGGCTGACCTTCCAAATTGCCCCAAGGTATCTCCTGCATAAAATCACATAGCTGTACCTGCATATTATGTACGTCAGCAATATGCTGAGCAGTTTCTGCTGCACGACCGCAGGAAGAAGAAAATATCTGGTCTATTTTTTCATCTTTGAGTCGCTGTGCAGCCGCTTTTGCCTGTTTATGTCCAAGTTCTGTCAGACAGTCATCTTCATAGTTTGGATGTCCATGACGAACAAAAATAATTCTCATTTCTATATTCTCCTCTTGTATTTTTTATTTTTCTGACAATTTATATCTCTTCTAAAAGCTTTTCAACTTTAATACCGCTATATTCTTTATCGAGCATTTCTTTCTCATCAAATGCAGAAAGAACAAAACCATCATCTGTAACATAGTATATAAAAGCGTCGAAATAATATCTGCCTTTGTTCTCTCCTACAGGCAGAACAACTTTCATTCCATTTGAAAGTGAAGGATTATATCCCCTAAACTCTGTATTTGCGATTATTGTTATCTCATCACCTGATGCAAATTTCTTTTTGGCATCTTTAAAAACACGTACCCTGTACCCATAAAACTTTGCATAAGAATATATTGAATGTATAGGAACTTTGTCAATAATCTCGCCATATACAAAGGTATATGCCTTTTTTGAGACTTCTTCTAACGTGGTTTCCACCTGAGCAACTTCAATAAGAGGACTTATTTTATTAATATCTCCATATACAGGATATATTTCTCTTAAATTTTCAATCTGTTGAGTTGTAAGCCTTTCTTCATTTGTCTCCACTGATAAAGCTAATATAACTATCAACGCAACTACTGCAATAAAAAATAAGATTTTCTTCTTCATTTATTCCTCAAATACTCATCTATGGCTTTTGCCGAAGCTTTTCCTGCACCCATTGCAAGAATTACAGTTGCTGCTCCTGTTACGGCATCTCCACCTGCAAAAACACCTTCAAGGGAAGTTGCTCCCGTTGTCTCGTCAACAATAATTCCGCCCCAGCTTTGTGTTTTAAGACCTTCAGTTGTTGATGTAACCAAAGGATTCGGTGTCTGACCTATTGCAATGATTACATTGTCAACATCAATTATATGCTCTGACCCTTGTTTTTCAACAGGTCTTCTTCTTCCTGAAGCATCTGCTTCTCCAAGCTCCATTTCAACACATTCAAGACCGGTTACCCAACCTTGTTCATTTCCGTGAATTTTTTTAGGATTATTAAGAAGCTTAAAGATTATGCCCTCTTCCTTTGCATGATGCACTTCTTCAAGTCTTGCAGGCATTTCCGCCTCACTTCTTCTGTAAACAATATAAACTTCCTTTGCACCAAGTCTTTTTGCACATCTTGCAGCATCCATGGCAACATTGCCGCCGCCGATTACTGCCACTCTGTCCCCAATAAACACAGGGGTATCATATTCAGGGAATTTATATGCTTTCATAAGATTTATTCTTGTCAAAAATTCATTTGCAGCATAAACGCCGTTCATATCCTCGCCAGGAATGTTCATAAATGATGGAAGTCCTGCGCCACTTCCAATAAAAACTGCGTCAAATCCATCATCAAACAAATCTTTAATATCAAGGGTTTTACCGATAATAGTGTTTGTTTCTATTTTAACGCCGTGGTCGTAAAGCTTGTTAATTTCTGTCTGCACAAGGTCTTTTGGAAGTCTGAATTCAGGAATTCCGTAAACAAGAACACCGCCAACCTTATGAAATGCTTCAAAAATAGTTACCTCATAGCCCATTTTTGCAAGGTCACCTGCACAGGTAACACCTGCAGGACCACCACCTACCACAGCAACCTTTTTGCCATTTTTATTTATTTTAAGTTTTTTCGGAATGCAGTTTTTGATAAAGTAATCTGCAACAAATCGTTCAAGTCTGCCTATTGCAACAGGCTCACCTTTTTTGCCTCGAACACAGTATTTTTCACACTGGTTTTCCTGCGGACAAACTCTTCCGCACACTGCAGGAAGAGTGCTTGTTTCACTTATTTTATAATAAGCTTCTTCATATTTTTTCTCTGTGATAAGCTTTATAAATTCAGGAATTTTTACATTTACAGGGCAACCTGAAACACAAGGCTTTGTTTTACAATTTAAACATCTCTCTGCTTCTTCAAGCGCCATTTCTTCGGTATATCCCAGGGATACCTCAAGGAAATTCTTATTTCTCACTTCAGGATCCTGCTGTGGCATTATTACTTTTTTATCAGACATATTAGGCATTCTTCATACCCTCCATTCTGCAAAGATGCTTTTTAAGTGCTTCCGCTTCGTGATTTTTATAGTTAAGCTGACGCCTTATTGCCTGATCAAAGTCAACTAAATGTCCGTCAAAGTCAGGGCCATCAACACAGGCAAACTTTGTTTCACCGCCAACCGTTATTCTGCAGCCTCCGCACATTCCTGTTCCGTCTATCATAACAGGGTTCATACTTACTATAGTTTTTATATTATACTCTTTTGTTAAAAGAGAAACAAATTTCATCATAGGAAGAGGTCCGATTGCAATAACTAAATCATATTCATTTCCCTCTTCTATCATTTCTCTTAAAGCATCGGTTACAAAGCCTTTTTTGCCGTTAGAGCCGTCATCTGTTGCAACAACACATTCTTCAGCAATTGCTCTGCATTCTTCTTCAAGTACAATAATATCTTTATTTCTGAAACCGCAAATCATATGCACGACTGTACCAAGCTCTTTAAGTTTTTTCGCTTGTGGATATGCAATAGCAGTACCAAGACCTCCTGCTACAACTGCAACCTTTTTATAGCCTTCAAGCTCGGAAGCTTTTCCAAGAGGACCTGCAAAATCAAGAAGTATGTCTCCCACATTAAGCTCACCAAGCTCATAAGTGCTTTTCCCAACCTTCTGAAAAATGATAGTAACGCTTCCTTCTTCTCTATCAAAGTCAGCAATGGTGAGAGGAATTCTCTCGCCTGTTTCATTAACACGGAAAATTATAAACTGACCGGGCTGAGCCTTTCTTGCAATAAGAGGCGCATATACTTTCAAAAGTGTAACCTGCTCATTAAGAACCTTTTTATCTATTATTTCGTTTTTCGTATACACATTCTCGCCTTCTTTCATAATTATCTTTATATTTTACTACATATCTATGTTTTTTTCAAGTTGTTTATCAATTTTATTAAAATAAATATCCCCCCGTATAACGGGGGGTATTTCATTTTCGGGCATAGCCCTACACTTTACTGGCTGCGCACAAGTGCGCTTTTTATTGGCCTGCCAGCCATGCAATTATTACTTACTACCCATAAATGGGTCCCGTGGGTCAAACATGCTCAACTGATCACTTTCCTGATCTCTTTTTAATTGATCTGCTATATACTCTTTTATTGCTTTTGTATTTTTCCCCACGGTATCTACGTAATATCCCTTACACCAAAATTCGCGATTTCGGTATGCGAACTTCATATTCCCCCACCTTTGAAATATCAGCAATGCACTTTTTCCTTTTAGGTATCCCATAAAACCAGAAACACTCATTTTGGGTGGGATACTCACTAACATATGTATATGATCTGGACATACTTCTCCCTCTATTATTTCCACTCCTTTCCATTGGCATAATTGTCGTAATATTTCTCGTATTTCTAATCTTTTTTCCGCAAAAAATACTTTCCTTCTATATTTCGGCGCAAATACTATATGGTACTTGCAATTCCAACTTGTATGTGCTAAACTATTATTGTCTATTGTAATTTTCTTCATAGATAAATCCTCCAAATATGTATTTTGTTGACTGGCAGGTCATCAATATTCTAACATATTTGGAGGATTTTTGTCATCGGTTAACCTCTTTTGAACCACGCGACTATCGCGTGGTTTTCGTTATACAA
>JAZSLZ010000069.1:0-7488 GCA_045535635.1 Clostridia bacterium | reverse complement strand
TTCTTTACGCTCGTTGCTCACCTTGAGTTCGATTCTCCTTGAATGAATTTAACCACAAAAAAACACCATACTTTCGTATGGCATTTTTTGTGGTGGAGATGAGGAGAATCGAACTCCTGACCCCCTGCTTGCAAGGCAGGTGCTCTCCCAGCTGAGCTACACCCCCATATTTAATTTACTTGATGATTATAACACACTATTTTTGATTTGTCTATAGTTTTTTTGAAAAATTTGTAGATTAAACTGTAACAGAAAAGAGGCAAAAGAATAAAATGACTTAAGGAGGTGCTTGAGTTGTTTGGCATTTGCAGTTATAAAAACGATCTTTGTGCAGATAATTGTATTTATAAGAACAAAAACATTGTAATATGGGATAGTAGTGCTATATTTTGCAACCGTGAGGGTTGTTTCCTTGCATATACAGGGAATATTAACAATATAAGAAAGCTGAAAGAAGAGAAGAATATAAAAGATAATTCAAACGAAGATATTTTAATGACGTTGTTTCTTGATATGGGTACCGATTTCATACTTCTTCTTGAGGGCTTTTTTGTGGTTGTAATTTATGACGAAATCAATAAGAACTTACATATTTTTACCGACAAAAACTGTTCAAAAACTGTCTATCTTGCAAAAACAGAAAGTGGATTTCTTTTTTCAGATAAAGCTTCAGATATACTTTCAAACAAAGATTTTCCTCTTAAAATGGATATGAACTGTCTGCTTAACATTTTCGCTCTTCCGTACGCATATATGGGCGAACCATTCTGCGATTTATATAAAATTTCAGGCGATGAATATATTACTATTTCAGAGAACAGAGCTGAATTTTTTGAGATAGAAAGAGAAATTGAAAGCATTAAGCCATCGGAATTTAAGTGCAGTTTTCCTGTGGCAGGTGATTCATTCATAAATTGCCTGTTAAGTCAGGGGAAAGCGTCAATGTTACTTCCGCCACACATAGTCGCTTCTGCTGTCAGTAATAAAAGTATATCAAACTCCCACTTGTTTTTTATGCAAAAATGTAGCTCATACCCTGATCTTATGAACGATAGACTTGATTTTAACTCATTCGTCAGAAGCTATTGCTGTAACCTTTTGTTAAATCTTTCTTCTTTTGAATATAAAACCGAAAAAGATATTGAAGCTACTGAAGAGTTTTTCATAGACTATAATTTATACTATAAACCCTGTTTAACAGAGGTTTTCAGCCTTTGTGAAGCCTATAACATAAAAAACTCTTCAGATCTTCTTAATCCCTCCTGCCTTAAATGGCTTTTTCTGAACAAGCGTAGTAAGCTTCCGTTTTTAAATTCTAGTTCCCTTTATCTTTCGCAAGATATTCGTAAAACAACCTCTGAGCTTTGTAAAAATCACAAAGAACCAATATTTAAGATTATTAACCGCCACAAATTGTATGTTGCCTGTGCAGATGCAGAAGAAAGCTTCTTGCTTTTTGTTCAAAGAATGAATAATTTTCTTAAAAAGTTCAGACCTGATTTAAAATTTTTCTAATATCAAAATCAGAATCTCGGTTATACCTCTTTAACTCTTTTAAATTATGCTCTCTGTTTATTTTATTAAGACCTTCTTCACAACCGTATGTTACCTTAAAGCTCATCTCATTTATAATACTGCTGCTCTCTTTATTAACACAGCCGAAAGGATAGGTAAATGCCACAGGGGCAACACCGCATTTTTCTATAAGCATATTGTTGCATTTTCCAACATCTTGCGTAAGATTTGTTTTGTATTCCTCATAATTTTCTCCTTTTTTTCTTAAAATACCTCTTCTGTCTTTTATTGAATGCATATTATAAGAATGATTTGCAATTTCTACAAGCCCTGAACTGCTTACCTCTTTAATCTGCTGATATGTTATGTGAGAATAATTGTTGTTAAGCCTTGCAGAGTCGTTTGAATAATCTTCAGTAAATTTCCCAACAACTGAAAGAACGCCTTTCATATTATATTTCTTAAGCAAAGGATATGCAAAGGAATAGTTATTGAAATATCCGTCATCAAAAGTTAAAATTATACTTTTTTCAGGCAAGGGTACACCATTCTCTTTAAAAGCTATAAGGTCTGCAGAGGTGATTGTTGTAAAGCCCTCTTCCTTAATAATTTTAAGGTCGTTTTCAAGCATACTTTGGGAAATTACATATTTCCCAGTATTGTCTCCTATTGAATGATACATAATAATCGGCAATATGCTGTCAGCCTCGCCGTCTGCCGATGTTGCCAGTTTTTTCATTCCGTTTGCTGAAAGTCCAACCGCTATACATAAAAAAAGGCAGATAAACGAAAGTCCTGAAATAAGTTTACTGTTAATTATTTGCCCCTCCCTTAATATGAAGATCTCTTATAACCTCAAACGTATAAAAATCAACCTCACCGTTTGGCTCAAGGTTTGCTCCCTCTTGAATTACAATAACTGCATCTTCTGTACTTTGGTCAAAATATCCGTCAGGAATAATTCCACCTGAATTTATGCTTCTTAACATACTCTGCAAATTATAAACAGGTTCAGAAAGTGTTCTACGGCTTTCTTTCAGTTCTTTATCACTCATTCCTTTTTTAAGAATATATCCCGGATACTGCGTAGGCAGAACAACAAATTCTGATGCATAATCATAATAACTTCTGTTGATTCTCTTCCAGTCCTCAGGGGATACTCTTCCCGTAACTTCAAGGGAATTTCTTTGTTGAAAGTCTGCAACCGAATTTTCCGTAAGCGGACCAAACAAGCCTGTTTCCTTAATGCTTCCGCCCTGAAGAAAATTCAGTCTGTTTTGCAATACCTGAATGTTTTGGTCCACATCTCCTCTTGAATAGGTTGTATTTATATTTCCAACTGTATGAAACTCAATAGGCAGGTTTTCTTTGTTTTCGTCGTAGTATGCAGCAACAGTTATATAGGCATCGTAAAGAAGAGCTTTTGTTTCTTCTGTTAAAGCACCTGTTGCCTCAACACCGAAAAGCTTTTGAAATTCCTTAACTGCATAGACGGTTTTACTGTCATAAATTCCAGTTATTGGTACAAGAGGAACAGGCGGATAAGAATAAGAAAGCACACTTAAAAAATACTGAATAAGCTTAATATCCTCCGTATATGAAGAAACAGAAGGTCCGGAAGCTGACGGAAGCTCCGAAAGGCGAATTCCTTCAGAATCTATCTCCGTAAGTCTTGTTATTCCCACATAAAGATAGGATAACTGATACCAGGTTTGCCTTCCGATAACACCATCTTGCGTAAGATTAAATATTTGTTGAAATTTTTTGATTGCATTTTCAAAATCTTCATCAAACTCTCTTGAAACCGTAACCTTTGGGATAGCAGGATAATTTGTTGAAATTCTGTTCAGATTAATTTTTGCAGTTGCCACATCAGGAGAAACATCACCAAGTCTTAAAGGTGTACCCGGATATGATTCTTCAATAGCTTCCACAGGAACATCCATTACAATTTCTATGTCATCTCCGTAGTAATAAGTTAAAATATCATAAGGAACATAACCTTGTTGAGCAAGTTCAACACTTCCCCATTGAGAAAGTCCACTGCAAGTAGTTGTTGTTCCGTTGCAAAATCTCGTAGAAAGAGGTTCTAGCTGACCAAATCTCCTTACATAACTGTCAAAAATATCATCAACAATTGTATCCACATTTTCAAATGTATTTCTGCCGTAGACATAAGTCTGGTCTATTGAGGTTGAGCCGGTTATATCAAAATCGTAGCCTCTTGCTCTGTAAAATTCCACAAAAATTTTGTTAAGTGCAAAAGAAATCTGTGCATATATGTTAGCTCTTAAAGCGCTTTCAGGCCATGTGGGATAAATTTCTCCTGATGCAACATTTTTTATGTAGTCAATAAAGGAAACCGTAACATTTTGTGCATCGGAATCAGGCGGACCTAGATGAACGGTTATAAATTCAGGTATAACAGGTGAAATTGGCATAAGATATATCTCCTTTAATTAATTGCCTTCGGCATGAATTGAAATAAATTTCATAAATTGGCTACGCCATGAATTGAAGTCTGCGACTTCATTAAGGAACAAATGCTTTGCATTTGAATTAAATAAAATCGCTCTGCGATTTTTACAATAATGCAGACAAAGTCTGCAATTCATGATGCTATTTGCATCAATTCATTGAACGAAGTGAAAATTCATGACAACAAAGTTGTCAATTCATTCTTACAAATTCTGCGGAACTGTTTCAATATTAAGCGGCGTGTTTGCCTTAAATTCAGGAATTGGCACCATATTTATATAAAGCGTTGTAATTCTTTCTGGGAAAACTTGCACATTGTTGATTTTTGTTGAGTAAAAGCCCTCCTTTTCTGCCATTACATTTATAACTGAAAATGGTATGCTTTCAGGGTCTGGAGCTTCAGACAAAAGAATATCAGGTGCAGATATTTCCGTAAGAGGAATTTTTCCGCTTTCATCAGACAAAAAAGTCTTGTCTGCTTCCCCTGTTTGTGATATAGTAATCTTTGTATTACCCACAGGGATTATTTTTTGTGCTGCAGTAGTGTTTATAATTAAATAACCTGTACTCAAAAAACCAGTCCTTTCCATAAATTTTGGATTTATATACACATTTTATACACATTTATGAAATATAATGACTAAGATTTTATAAGTACGGAGGTAAAACCTTGAAAAAATTATTAAACAAAAAAGTAATTATTATTATTGCATTGATTTTAGCAGTTGTTATTGCAGTTCTCTGCTTTAAGGGATGCTCAAAGAAAGAAAAAAAGGCAAATGCTACGGAGCTTTCTGTTGCAGAGGTTACAAGAGGAAATCTGGTTGTTCAGATAACAGGTTCAGGTACTATAGAAGCCAACGAACAGTATGATGTTACATCTGTTGTTAACGGTGATGTACTGGCAGATTTCTTTGAAGAAGGCGACAATCTTGAAGAAGGCGCAGTTATGTATCAGATTGATTCAGAATCAGCTTCAAACACAATCACCCGCACAAAAAACAATGTTGAAAAAGCAAAAATGTCTTATGATAATGCAGTTAAGGATTACAATAACTTAACAGTTACTGCACCTTTTTCAGGAACAATCACATCTGTTTCTGCAAAAGAAGGACAGTCAGCAAACAATGGAAGTCAGCTTTTTACTATTGTTGATACAGACACAATGGTGTTAAGAATTTATTTTAATGCAAATGATGCAAAGAATTTATACAGCGGAGCAAAGGGCACAGTTTACCTTGATAATTCATCAACAGAGCTTGAAGGAACTTTAAGAAGAATTTCAACCGGTTCGGTAAATGTTAACGGTGTTCAGGTTTCTCAGGCAACAATTGAAGTTAAAAATCCCGGTACGATTAAAGAAGGCGACACAGCAACTGCAATTATTAATGGTGTTGCATGTAACAGAGCAGGAACTTTTGAAGTTAATGATTCAAAGACAATAACTGCAAAGGTTTCCGGTGAAATAGACAATGTTAAGGTTGTTGCAGGAGATAAGGTTGAAGCAGGTGATGTTCTTGCGATTATTGTAAGCGAAAATGCGGAACAGTCTGTTAAAAATGCAAAGCTTTCTTATGATGATGCATCTACTTCGCTTTCAGATGCTTATGATACCCTTGATAATTACACCATAACTGCACCTATTTCAGGTACTGTTTTAAGCAAAACAGTTAAAGCAGGTGACACAATTTCAGGGGGACAGGGCGGTTCTACTGCTATGGCTATTATTGCGGATATGAGCAAGGTTAAGTTTACAATTTCTGTAGACGAGCTTGATATTTCAAAGATGAAAGAAGGGCAGAAGGTACTTGTTACTGCAGATGCTCTTGAAAACCAACGCTATGAGGGTTATATAGACAATGTTTCAATCGTGGGAACAACATCAAACGGTGTTACTACATATCCTATTACAGTAGTTATTGAAGAGTACGGCGAACTTATTCCCGGTATGAATGTTGATGCAACAATCACAGTTTCGGAAGCAACAGATACTTTGAAAATTCCTTTATCTGCAGTTCAGAGAGGGAATATTGTGTATGTTCATAATGATGATGTTAAAGAAGACCAGAAAAACACAATGAAAATGCCTGAGGGTATGAAGAAACCACAGGGTGCAGAAAAAGAAAGCAAAAAGACAGAGAAAAAGGGTATGCCAAATATGACTTCAAGATTTGAAGGTTATACTCCTGTAAGAGTAGAAGTGGGCCTCAGCAACTCTGATGAAGCAGAAATCAAGTCAGGACTTTACGAAGGTCAGAGAGTGGCGTATATAGCCGTTCAGGCATCTAATACAAATAATATGTTCGGCGGTATGCCAATGGGCGGAGGTATGCCTATGGGCGGTATGTCAGGTGGCAACAGACCACAGGGCGGTATGTCAGGCGGAAACAGACCTCAAGGCGGTATGCCACAGGGTGGTATGAGATGATAGAATTAAAAGATATTTATAAAATATATGGCGACGGCGATGGCGAAATAAGAGCCCTTGACGGTGTTTCTTTAACCATAAACCAGGGCGAATTCGTTGCCATAGTAGGACAGTCAGGTTCAGGCAAATCTACCTGTATGAACATTATAGGTTGTCTTGATGTTCCCACATCAGGTCAGTATCATTTAAACGGTGTTGATGTTAGCACCATGAAAGATGATGAACTTGCGAAAGTGAGAAATAAAATGATAGGCTTTATTTTCCAGCAGTATAATCTTATTCCAAAGCTTTCTGTGCTTGAAAATGTTGAGCTTCCTTTAATATACAGAGGTATGTCACCTAAAGAAAGACACGAAAGAGCCTTAAATGCTCTTGAAAGAGTTGGTCTTAAGGACAGAGCAAAAAAAATGCCATCCCAGCTTTCAGGCGGTCAGCAACAAAGAGTTTCCATTGCAAGAGCACTTGCAGGAGATCCGTCATTAATGCTTGCCGATGAACCAACAGGTGCTCTTGATTCAAAGACAGGTAAAGAGGTTCTTGAATTCCTTAAAAATCTTAATGAGCAGGGTAATACAATCGTTATGATTACCCACGATAACAATATTGCATCTCAGGCAAAAAGAATAGTAAGAATTCAGGACGGTAAAATAATAAGCGATGAAAGGGTGGATGAAAAATGAATTTTAAACAATCATTTCTTCTTGCCCTTAAAAGCCTTAGAACAAGCAAAATGAGGTCTTTTTTGACAATGCTTGGTATAATAATCGGTATTGCGGCGGTTATTATTCTTGTGAGCATTGTTAACGGTTTTAAACAGGATATGGTTAATCAGTTTGAAGAAATGGGAACAAATCAGATTTCTGTAACCATAATCCCAAGGGGCAGTAACAGAAGAATCGAAGTTGAAGATATGTACGGATATGCTCAGGAAAATCCTGATACCATTGCATACATTTCACCAACAGTAAGCATAAACGGAGTTTCTGTTAAATTCGGATCAGAAACTGCCTCAAGCCCTGTAACGGGTGTTGGCGAAGATTATGGTGAAATTAAGGGCTATGATATGG
>JAZSLZ010000037.1:0-5136 GCA_045535635.1 Clostridia bacterium | reverse complement strand
AGAATACAGAGACATAATTAAGCAAACAAAAGAAATTTATAGCTCAATAAGCGACAAAGATACGTTCAAAGCAGAAATAGCCAATATTGTTAAAGATGATAAAAGCTTCGATTATTTTTATAATGATTTTTACAAAAAGTACTTTATAAACCAGGAACTTTAACCGCAGAGAAATCTGCGGTTTTTTTCTTGACAAAAAGTATATAAATGTATATAATAATATTTGAACAGTTATTCAAATGTTCAAAGGAGGAAGTATGGAAGAGAAGCTTTATGAACTTGCTGATTTGTATAAAGTGTTTGGAGATACCACAAGAATAAAAATCCTGTATGTGTTGAAAGAGGGAGAATTGTGTGTTTGTGATATAGCTCAAAGCTTAAATATGACTGTATCGGCAGTATCTCATCAGCTTAAGGTGCTGAAGAATGCAAGACTTGTAAAACCAAGGAAAGAAGGCAAGTCGGTTTTTTATTCATTGGATGACGAACATGTCTTTAAAATTATTGATAATGGAATAGAACATATTAATCACTGAAAGGGACTGAAATTATGAAAAAAGTATTTGAAATTGAAGATTTGTGTTGTGCAAACTGTGCTGCAAAAATTGAAAAGGCTATCAGTAAGCTTGATGGAGTTAAGGATGTAACAGTAAGCTTTTTAACGCAGAGAATTGTACTTGATGCAGAGGATGAAAAGTTTTCTGAAATAGTGAAAGAAATGGTTAAAATCGCAAAGAAAACAGAGCCTGATATGGAGATACTTGGTTTATGACGAAAAAACAGAAGAGGCTTTTAAAAAGAATAATTATTTCTGTAATTTTGTACCTTACGGTAATATTTATTCCTGATTTTAAGTATAAAGGTTTTTTGTACTTAATACCATATATGCCTGTGGGACTGAGTGTTTTAAAGGGAGCTTTCTCAAGAATAATAAACAAACAATGGTTTGATGAAAAGTTCCTGATGGCGATAGCAACCCTTGGTGCTTTTGCCATAGGGGAATACAGTGAAGCGGTGTTTGTTATGCTTTTCTTTAATATCGGCGAACTTTTTGAAAGCATTGCAGTGGGAAACAGCAGAAAATCAATAAAAGCACTTATGTCTATAAAACCTGATGTTGCATATCTTGAAAACGGAGAAGAGGTTTTTCCTGAGGATGTTCCTGAAGGAAGTATCATAATAGTAAAACCAGGTGAAAAAATACCTCTTGACGGAATAATTGTTCATGGTGAAACATCTGTAGATATGAAAGCTTTAACAGGGGAAAGTCTGCCTGTGAATTTAAAAACAGGTGATAAAATTTTGTCAGGAAGCGTGAATATAAACGGTGTTATAAAGATAAAAACAATTTCAGAATATAAGAACTCAACAGTTGCCAAAATACTTGAGCTTGTGGAAAACAGTAGTCTACACAAAGCAAAAACAGAAAACTTTATAACAAAATTTGCTGCATACTACACACCAATAGTAGTAATTCTTGCTATTTTAATAGGAATTGTAGTGCCTATTTTCGTAGGAGATTTTCAAATATGGCTGGAAAAAGCGTTAATCTTTTTAGTTGTTTCATGTCCGTGTGCACTGGTTATTTCGGTACCTCTTACTTATTTTTGTGCAATAGGTAAAGCATCGGCAGACGGAGTTTTAATAAAAGGTTCAAATCATCTTGATGTAATGTCTGAAGTTAATCTGGTTGCAATGGATAAAACGGGAACATTAACAAAAGGAAAGTTCTCTGTTACAAAGGTTTATTCTGAAAAGATTAGCAGTGAGAAGCTTGTTAATTTAGCGGCGGCGGCAGAAAGCTACAGCACACATCCTATCGCTATGGCAATAAGAGAAAGAGCAACAGAAAAACTGGAAGCGGTAAATGTGAAAGAAATTGCAGGGCGAGGTGTTGTTGCGGAAGTTAATAGCAAAAAAGTTCAGGTAGGTAACTTTAAGCCGATTGATTTTGAAGAAAGCTCAACAACGGTGCATATAATAATAGAACAAGAATATGCAGGATATATAGAAATTGATGATATTATAAAAGAAAATTCACGAAAAACAGTTGATAAGCTTAAAAAGCTTGGGGTAAAAACCTTTATGCTCACAGGAGACAATGATAAGGTTGCGGAAAAGGTTGCAAAACAAACAGGTGTCTGGGGATATAAAGCAAATCTGTTGCCTGTTGATAAAGTTGGTGAAATTGAAAAACTTCTTATTAATAATAAAGTAGCGTTTGCAGGAGACGGCATAAATGACGCTCCATCTATTGCGAGAGCAGATATTGGAATTGCAATGGGTGCAATAGGGACAGATGCAGCAATAGAGGCAGCTGATATAGTTATAATGAATGACAACATAGAAAAAATCCCGTATCTTATGTCCTTGTCTAAAAAAACAAAAACAATTGTAATGGAAAATATAACATTTGCAATTGGTGTCAAAATTCTGGTTATGCTTTTAAGCCTCATTAATATGGGAAATATGTGGATTGCAGTATTTGCAGATGTTGGTGTTTCAATAATTGCGATACTTAATGCAATACGGATAAAGAAATAATACAGACTGTGCCGAGTGTCATGAAGAACACTCGGCAACGATATTGATTTCTAACGAAATCAGCGATATATCTGCGATGCGATATTGTGCTTTGCACAGCGATATTCCCTTCGGGAGTAAAAAAATAACACACCCTGATGGGTGTGTATTTTTTTGGTCGAGGCGACAGGACTTGAACCTGCGGCATCTTGCTCCCAAAGCAAGCACTCTACCAAACTGAGCTACGCCTCGTAACAACAGATGAAATTATAACACACTATTTTGAAAAAATCAACCCCTTTTTTGAAAAAAATACAAAATATTCAAAAAAATATGAAAAAGTAGCTAAATTTATATATACTTTTTTGAAGATGTGTGTTACAATATGAAATTGTGATAGTTAAAATCCCCTATTATGGGTAAAAATGTTTTGAGGAGCGTGAATTATTTGAAAACCACATTGGCAGTTATGGCAGCTGGTATGGGAAGCCGATTTGGTGGGCTTAAACAACTTGCACCTGTAGGTCCTAATGGAGAAACACTTCTTAATTTCTCTGTGTATGATGCTAAAGAAGCCGGATTCGATAAAGTTGTTTTTATTATTAAAAAAGCGATTGAAGATGATTTCAGAGAAATACTTGGAAAGAAAATCGAAGGTATGATTGATGTTGATTATGCTTTTCAGGAACTTGATATGCTTCCAAAGTGGTATGAACCAAGTGCTGAAAGAGTTAAACCTTATGGTACCGGTCATGCAATATTATGTGCAGAAAAACAGTTGACAACACCGTTTGCAGTTATTAATGCAGATGATTATTATGGAAAACAGGGTTACAAGCTTATTCATGAACATCTTATTACAGAAAAAAGTCCTTGTATGGCAGGTTTTCTTTTGAAGAATACTCTTTCTGAAAACGGAACAGTGAGCAGAGGCGTTTGTGAAACAGAAAACGGATACCTTAAAACGATTACTGAACATACTGCACTTGATAAAAACAGCCCTTTTTCACCTGAAACTATTGTTTCTATGAATATGTGGGGCTTCAATAATGATATATTCGGTCTTTTAAATGCCGAATTTGAGGAATTCCTTAAGAATATGGAAAATCCTCTTAAGGGAGAGTATTATTTACCTACTTTTGTTGATACTCTTATAAACAGAGAAGGAAAAAAAGTAAAAGTATTTAAAACAGAAGATAAATGGTACGGGATGACTTACAAAGAAGATACTGAAATGGTTAAGGTTGCCATAGGTGATATGGTAGAGAAAGGATTGTACAAATGACAAATTTAAACTTTATACTGGATCAGTTTGTATCTGACTGCAAAATTGCACCTTATGGAGACGGACATATAAATGATACATATCTAACATCTTCAAAACAGTTTATTCTTCAGAAGGTTAACACAAATATTTTCAAAGACTATGAAAAGCTTATGGGAAATATCGAAGGTGTTACATCTTTCTTAAAAGAAAAAATAATAGCTGCAGGTGGAAATCCTGAAAGAGAAACTCTTACTGTTATAAAAACAAAAGACGGAAAGAATTTCTACAAAACAGAAGATGGCGATGTTTACAGACTTTACATTTTCATCAGTGATTCAGTATCAAGAACAGTAGTAACAGACCCTATTCAGCTTTATCATGCAGGTAAAGCCTTTGGTAAATTTCAGTACATGCTTGCTGATTATCCTGCAGAAGAACTTTTTGAAGTTATTCCTGACTTCCACAACACAAGAAAAAGATTTGAAGCTTTAAAAGAAGCTATCGAAAATGATGTTGCAGGAAGAAAACATCTTGTTGAAAAAGAAATTGAGTTTGCTCTTTCACAGGAATATTACATTGACACAGTTGTTGATGGTCTTGCATCAGGCGAAATTCCATTAAGAGTTACACATAACGATACAAAAATCAACAATGTATTGTTTGATAAAGATACAGAAGAAGGTGTTTGCGTTATCGACCTTGATACTGTTATGCCAGGTTCACTTTTATATGATTTTGGTGATGCACTTCGTGCAGGAGCAACAACAGGTGCGGAAGATGAAACAGATCTTTCTAAGGTTTGGTTTGATATTTATGCATTTAAAAACTTTGCAAAAGGTTTCCTCGAATATACAAATGAATCTATGACAGAGAGAGAAGCAGAACTTCTCCCGCTTTCAGCAAAGCTTCTTACATACGAATGTGGCATCAGATTCTTAACTGACTACTTAAACGGAGACACATATTTTAAAATCCACAGAGAACACCATAACTTAGACAGAGCAAGAAATCAGTTTAAGCTAGTTCAGGATATTGAAAATAAAGAAGCAGAAATGAAGAGTATAATCGAACAACTCAGAGAGACAAAATAATTCTGTTATTATAAAGCTTATCATAGTAACAATAAAAATGTTACAAATTTATAAACACCCTATTTG
Source organism: Clostridia bacterium (assembly GCA_045535635.1). GTDB lineage: Bacteria > Bacillota > Clostridia > RGIG6154 > RGIG6154 > RGIG8700. The sequence goes on along the minus strand of JAZSLZ010000037.1, from coordinate 189 downwards.
ACGAAAAAATGCGTTAAATAGGGTGTTTTTTTATGAATATTCACTGGTTTTTGGCATAAAATAACAAAGAAATTAAAAAAATATTTGACAAATTGTTAAAAAAGTGTTACAATGTCAAAGGTTTGTTGAAATGAAGGCACTCGTTGCCAAATATTATGGAGGTTACAATGCAGAAAATTAAAAAGCAAC
>JAZSLZ010000135.1:0-29665 GCA_045535635.1 Clostridia bacterium | reverse complement strand
ATCTTCCTTAACTTTATCTCCTTTGATCTCACTTACTGCTTCAGCAAGAAGTTTAGAATATAACTCATATCCAACTTTTTCCATATGACCATGTTGTTCTGCACCAAGTATGTTTCCACTACCTCTAATTTCAAGGTCTCTCATTGCAAGTTTGAATCCACTGCCAAACTCCGTAAACTCTGAAATTGCATCTAAGCGTTTATAGGCCTCTTCAGTGAGAACTTTAGAGTTATCATAAGTAAAATATGCATAAGCAAGTCTATTGCCTCTTCCAACTCTACCCCTGAGTTGATAGAGCTGGCTAAGCCCAAACTTATCGCTATCGCAAACAATAAGAGTGTTGGCATTTTCAATATCAATTCCATTTTCAATAATTGTAGTACAAATCAAAACATCGGCTTGACCGCTATAAAATTGATAGATTATATCTTCAAGTTGTTTTCCTGGCATTTGCCCATGCCCAACAATAACTCTTGCATCAGGCAAAAGTTTTTTAATGCGATCAGCAAAAGCATAGATTTTTTGAACACTATTATATAGAATAAACACTTGCCCATTTCTCATTATTTCTTTAGTGACAGCATCTTTAATCAGGTTCTCAGAATATTCAGTCACATATGTTGAAATAGGAAGCCTTTGACTAGGCGGAGTTGAAATTATCGATACATCACGAATTCCTGAAAGCGACATATGAAGAGTTCTTGGAATTGGCGTTGCAGATAAAGTTAAAACATCAACATTAGTTTTCATTGCCTTTATTTTTTCTTTATGCTTAACACCAAATCTTTGTTCTTCGTCTATAATAAGAAGTCCTAAATCTTTAAACTTGATATCGTCCTGAATAATTCTGTGGGTTCCTATTATAATATCAACTTTTCCTTTTTTAAGGTCCTCGATAATTTGCGTTTGTTGCTTTTTATTACGGAATCTGCTTAACATTTCAACCTTAATGGGAAAATCCTTCATTCTGTTTACGAAAGAGTCGTACTGTTGTTGTGCAAGAAGGGTTGTTGGCACTAAATAGGCAACCTGTTTTGAGTCCATTACCGCTTTAAATGCCGCCCTGATTGCAACCTCTGTTTTACCGTAACCTACATCACCGCATATAAGACGGTCCATAGGTTTTTCGGACTCCATATCAAGCTTAACACTTTTTATTGCTTTTAACTGGTCATCTGTTTCAACATAGGCAAAGGTTTTTTCAAACTCTGTCTGCATATCTGTGTCTGTACCGAACTGAAAACCTTTTTCCTGTTGTCTTTTTGCATATAAATCAATAAGCTCCTGAGCCAGAACTTCAAGGGATTTTTTAACCTTTGTTTTTGCGGTTGCCCATTCTGTGCCACCAAGCTTATTAACCTTTATGCCTTCCTCTGCACCTATATACTTACTGATTAAATCAAGCTGATTTACAGGCACATATAAAATATCATTACCCTTATATTTAATTTTAAGATAATCCTTTGTTACATTGTCAATCACAAGCTGATGTATGCCTTTGTATACGCCAATACCGTGATATCTGTGAACAACAAAGTCACCTTCGTTTATATCAGAAATACTTCTTATATTTCCTTTAGGTCTTATGGCTTTTTTCTTTGGTGATACAGACGATGCAATAGCTCTGTCCGAAACAAAAGCAGTTTTTGTTTCAGGATACTCAAAGCCAAATCTCAAAGTTTTTTCAACTAATGTAACCTGACCTTCAGCAGGTGCTTTTTTAAGTTCTTTTTCGAAAGTTGCAATAATTGAATTTGATACAAACTGAGAAATAAGCTGTTTTGCCCTTACTTCATTTCCGCAAGGAAAAACTATGCTATACCCTTTTCTTAAATAAAACTCAAGGTCATCACAAAGAAGTGCAAAATCGCCGTTATACACAGGCATAGACTTTGCAGGTAAGTTTACCTGTGCCTGAGGATAAAGACCTTTGGCGCTTATGGAAAGGTTTGAGAAACCAACTGTAAAAATATCGGTTTCGGTTATTTTACTGTAGCTTTCCATATAATATGAAACTTCTTTTTGTTTTTTTGAAAGCTTATACTCTTTCTCTAAAGCTGATGTTATACTGTCCGCCAAATCCTTTTGTGCATTTTCATAAGAAGAAATGCACTGATGTGGTTCATCTATTACTATAATATAATCTTCAAGATAGTCAAAAATAAGACTTTCTCTCACCGCAAAATCTTCCGATGCAGGTGAAACCAAAACCTCTTTCACCTTTTCAACAGAGCGTTGTGTAGATGGATCTATTTTTCTTACAGATTCTATTTCTTCGTCAAAAAATTCAATTCTGTAGGCATACTCATCAGTAAAAGGAAAAACATCAAGAATTCCGCCTCTTACTGCAAACTGTCCTTTTCCTTCAACCTCGTGCTCTCTTCTGTAGCCAAGCTTTACAAGTCTTTCGGTAACACTTGCAATTTCGTAAACAAGACCTTCTTTAAATAAAAATGTATTTTTTATAAAGTTGTCTTTTGCAACAATTTTTTGTGCAACCGCTTCTATGGTTGTAACGATTATTTTTTTATCTTTTGAATAAACAAGCTTGTTTAAAGCGTTTATTCTTTCTTTTGTACTGTTGTTACTGTCTGCCTCAATTGAATAAAACCTGTATTCTCTTGCAGGGTAAGATAAAATTCCTTCATCTGTAAAAAATGCAAAATCTTCTGCAATAAAAGAAGATGAAAGTGAATCTGCAGAAATATACAAAAGTCCTTTATCAAGTTTTCGGCAGAGAGAAAAAGCCAAATGCACCTTTTGTGATTCGGCTGTTGATGTAACCCTTACAGGGGTTATATTATCTTTATGATACTTTAAAAGCTCCTGAAAACCATTTTGATTTTCAGCTATTTCGATAAAACCGTTCATACTTCTCCGTTATATTTATTCATTGCACTTTGTGCGCCTGATTTAATCATTTCAATAACTGCATCATTTACTCTTTCCATAACCTTAAAAAGAATTTCCGCTTCTGCTTTTGATATTTTGCCAAGAACATAATCGCAAAGGTCGCCTTCTTTATTGGCGCCTACACCGATTTTAATTCTGCCGAAAACATCAGAATTAAGGTTTAAAATTATAGATTTAATTCCGTTGTGACCGCCTGCGCTTCCCTTTTCTCTTATTCTTATAGTTCCCACAGGAAGACTTATATCGTCATAAAGAATTATTATTTTATCATTATCAATTTTATACCAGTCTGCAATTTCTCTTATGGAATCTCCGCTTAAATTCATAAAGGTCTGCGGTTTTGCCAAAACCACCTTTTCTCCCCCAAGAATTCCTTCACCGATAATTGCTTTATGCTTTGATTTTTTAACATCAATATTGTTTTTCTGTGAAATATAATCTATTGCTGAAAATCCCATATTATGTCTTGTTGCAACATATTTTTCTCCCGGATTTCCAAGTCCTGCTATTAAGTACATCTTTTACTCCTTAACTCCTTTCACAAAAGAAGTTTGAAAGAAAATTGCACAGATTGTGCTGATTTACGACTGTCGTGTACTTTGTGTACACAAATGAGTAAAACAGTGCAAGGTGTGTGATTTTATTCAGACTTTACTCCTTTGTAATTTCCTTAATTAATTTAACAATCTTTTCAACACCGTTTTCAACCGATGCTTCTTTTTGGGTTTTAATATATCTGTCTTGATTTATAAAAATTTCCTTAACCATATTAACAAAGCCTTCGCCAGTTAAATTTTCTTCTTCAACATATTCACAAAAGCCCTGCGCTTTAAATGATTTTGAATTTTCTATCTGGTCGCCTCTACTTGCTCTTCTTGAAAGAGGTATTAAAAGTGTTGGTTTTTTAAGCTCTAAAATTTCAAAGATTGCAGTTGCTCCTGCTCTTGAAACAATCATATCTGCCATTGCCATAACATCTTTAAGCTCATGGTTTAAATATTCAAACTGACAGTAACCCTTTATATTAAGAAGAGTTTCATCTATGTGTCCTTTTCCGCAAAGATGACAAATATCAAAAATTTCTGTGAGTGCTTCAAGATTTGCTCTTACAATATTATTCAAAAATTCAGAGCCAAGACTTCCACCCATAACCAAAAGAGTGGGTTTTTCTCCTGAAAAACTGCAAAGCTCGTTGCCTTTCTTAACATCACCGCTTAAGATCTCTGCTCTTACAGGCAAACCTGTGTAAACACTTTTTCCCTCAGGAAGATATTTTTTTGTTTCAGGAAAGGCATAGCAAACCTTTGTTGCCGATGGAATTGAAAGCTTGTTTGCAAGTCCGGGTGTTATGTCTGATTCGTGAATAATCACAGGAATTTTAAGGCTTTTTGCTGCCCACACAACAGGACAGGATACAAACCCGCCTTTACTGAAAATCACATCAGGCTTAATTTCTTTCAAAATTTTTCTCGCCTGAAGTGTGCCTTTCATTATTCTTGCAACATCTTTAACATTTTCCATATCAAGGTATCTTCTCAGCTTTCCTGCCTCGATTTCATAGAAAGGAATGTTTTCTTCTTTTATAAGAGTGTTTTCTATTCCTTTTTTTGTTCCTATATAGAAAAGCTCAAAGCCTTCTTTTTTTAATGGCTCAAAAAGTGCTATATTTGGTGTAACGTGGCCTGATGTTCCGCCGCCTGTAAATACTATTTTCATATAACTAACTCCGATCTAAACTTCTATACGAAATAGCTTCTGTAAGATGTGCAGAGGTTATTTCTTCACTTCCTGCAAGGTCTGCAATAGTTCTTGCAAGTTTTAAAATTTTATCATAGGCTCTGGCAGAAAGAGAAAACTTGTCAAAGGCAACCTTTAAAAGCTGTGTCTGAACCTCTCCAAGAGCACAGTATTTTCTTATATGCGATGAGCTCATCTGGGCATTTGAATAAATTCCATCGTTTTTAAATCTTTCAAGCTGAATTTTTCTTGCCTTATTTACTCTTTCTCTTATTGCTTCACTTTTTTCACCTGTTTTGATGCTTTTAAGCTCATCAAACTTAACAGGGTTCATTCTTATATGTATATCTATTCTGTCCATAATAGGACCGCTTATTTTGGATATATATTTTTCTATCTGGGTTGGCGTACATTTGCACTCGTGTTCTGGATCCCCGAAATATCCGCATTTACAAGGGTTCATCGCCGCAACAAGCATAATGTTTGATGGATAAACAACTGTTGAATGTACTCTTGACACAGTAATTTTGCTATCCTCTAATGGTTGTCTTAAAATTTCTATTGCATCTTTTCTGAATTCAGGGAATTCATCTAAAAACAAAACACCGTTATGGGCAAGACTCACCTCTCCCGGCTTTGGTATTGAACCGCCGCCTGAAAGACCTGCCGCAGAAACCGTATGATGAGGACTTCTGAAAGGTCTTTTAGTAATAAGTGATGTATTTTTATCTGTAATACCTGCAATAGAGTGTATCTTGGTTACTTCAAGTGCTTCGCTTAACGTCATTTCAGGCAAAATTGAACCAATTCTTTTTGCAAGCATGGTTTTTCCTGTTCCGGGACTTCCTATCATACAGCAGTTATGACCACCTGCTGCAGCAATTTCAAGTGCTCTTTTGGCAAGATTTTGCCCTTTTACATCTGCAAAGTCTTCAATTCCCTCGTAAGAAAGCTGCTCATTTATATCCTGATACTTAACAGGCTCTATTCCTTTCCCCTCTGCAAGAAAGGTTATAAGCTTTTCAAGAGTTGTACAGGCATAAACCTCAAGTCCCTCAACTATTGCCGCTTCTTTTGCATTTTCTTCAGGGACAAAAATTCTTTTTATGTTATTCTCTTTCGCACATATTGCACATGGAAGAATTCCTGATACTCTTCTTATTTCACCGCTTAAAGAAAGCTCTCCTATAAACATAGAATCAGAAAAATCACATTTAAAAATTTCAAGACAAGCTGCAATACCAAGTGCAACAGGAAGGTCATAAAAAACTCCTTCCTTTTTCATATCCGCAGGGGCAAGGTTTACAGTGTATTTCATTGCAGGTATTTTTACGCCGCTGTTTTTAAGCGCAGATCGAACTCTCTCCTTGCTTTCTTTTACGGCAGTATCTGCGAGACCTACAATATCAAAGGATGGCATACCTTTTATTGTGTCCACTTCAACCTGAACTATGTGTCCGTCAACTCCTGCTATTGCACAGGATTTCAATGAAGTTACCATATTTCCCCCTACAATTATGGGCGGATAAATATCCGCCCTTCATCTTAAAGTGATTTTTCTGCTATTTCATCAACAGCCTTCATAAGACTGCTCATAAGTTTTTCTGCATCTTCGTTTGATTTACCTTCAACAAAGAAATAAAATTTAATTTTAGGTTCTGTTCCTGAAGGTCTTACAATAAATCTTCTGTTATCTTCAAGCACATATTCAAGAACATCTGATTTTGGCAAATCAATCTTTTCTGTTTTGCCTGTAACAAGGTCCACTCTTTCGCTCTTGCTGTAATCGCTGACTAAAACAACCTTTTTACCATCTGCTTCTTTAACGGGATTTTCCTTTAAGAAGCTCATAAAGTTTTTAATTCTTGCAGTTCCGTCTATGCCTTCTAATGTGATTGACTTCTGCACCTCTTTAAAGAAGCCGTACTTTTCATAAAGCACCTGCATTGCATCATAAAGAGTCATACCCTTTTCCATATAGTATGCTGCCATCTGTGCAATAAGCATAGATGCAACAACTGCATCTTTATCTCTTGCATAGGTTCCTGCAAGGTAGCCATAGCTTTCTTCAAATCCGAAAATATATCTATCCTCTTCATTTACTTCTTCAAGATTCTTGATAATTTCTCCAATATACTTAAAACCTGTTAAAACATTTTTCATTTCAACACCGTAGCTGGTTGCAATTTTTTCAGCCATAGGAGTTGTAACAATTGTTTTAACCGCTATAGGATTTTTGGGCATTGTTCCTTTTTCTGTTCTTTGTGATGCAACAAAATCCATAAGAAGCGAACCAATCTGATTTCCTGTAAGCGGAATGAACTTGCCCTCAGGATTTTTAACCATAACACCAACACGGTCGCAGTCAGGGTCTGTTCCTATAATAAATGAAGCGTCAAGCTCATACGCAAGTTTTTCTGCATAAACAAATCCTTCAGGATTTTCAGGATTTGGCGACTTAACTGTTGAAAAATATGGATCAGGCTCTTCCTGTTCCTTAACAACATGAACGTTTTCTACGCCAACTCTTTTAAGGATTTTTCTTACAGGTATATTACCTGAACCGTGAAACGGTGTGTAAACAACCTGAAGCTTATCTATTTCTTTGCTTTCAATACTCTGCTTCTCAACTTCATCAAGATATGCTTCTTCAACATTTTTACCAATTTTAACTATAAGCTCATCTGCAACATCTGTTGAAATTTTAATGTCTTCAAAAATATCAAGCTTATCAATAATTTCAAGTATTTTGTCTGCATACTGCGGAGGCATCTGTGCACCATCTTCCCAATACACTTTATAACCGTTATATTTTGCAGGATTGTGACTTGCAGTAATCATAACACCTGCAATGCAGTTTAAATGTCTTACTGCAAATGAAAGTGTAGGAACAGGATTTAATCTGTCAAAAACATAAGCTTTAATTCCGTTACCTGCTAAAACTTTAGCTGTTTCCATTGCAAAAACATCTGAAAAAAGTCTTGAATCATAAGAGATTACAACACCTCTTTTTTTAGCCTCATCGCCTTCTCCTGCAATATATGTTGCAAGGCCCTGGGTTGCTTTTCTTACTGTGTATATATTCATTCTGTTGATTCCTGCACCAATAACTCCGCGAAGTCCTGCAGTACCAAACTCAAGATTTTTATAAAATCTTTCTTCTATTTCCTTTTTGTCTGTTGAAATGCTTGTAAGCTCTTTTTTTGTTTCTTCATCAACAAACGGGCTTTCGCACCATTTTTCATATTCTTTTAATGCTGTCATATTTAAACCGCCTTTCGCAGTAATGTTGTCAATTTTCTCCGTATATATAATATACTAAATTCTGCTCAAAGTCAAATATTTTCTGTATATTTTATCTCATATTTTACCATACTATTACCAAAATATTCTTAATAAAAAAGGAGCATCAGAATGAACAAAATCAAAAATAGCCAGATTCTCACTTTATCAGATACCAAATCACAGTATTTTAAGGAGGCAATTCTTGTTTTAAAGGATAAAGTTGTTGCCTCAGACAGCGATCTGCTTAATGAAGCAATCAAAATTGTTTCACAATACGAAGCCTCTCTCACCAAGAAAAAAACACCTATTATTAAGATTTTATTTCGCATAGCAGTGACAATATGTGCAATTTTTGGTGTTTTTTCATTTTTTAAGTAAAAATCTCTTTACAAAGTATTTTTTTTGTGTTATTATAATTCTAACCTTCGGCTATGGATGAGGAGTTTTCCGGCCCATATCATTGTCGTTGGCGATTATTAAAATACTCGGAGGTATTCAAAAATGGAAAAAGAAGTAAAACAGCAAATTATTGCGGAAAACAAAATTCACGCTACAGACACAGGTTCACCTGAAGTTCAGATTGCTATTCTTACAAACAGAATCAATCACTTAAATGAACATTTAAAGGTTAACAAAAAGGACTTCCATTCAAGAAGAGGTCTTCTTAAAATGGTTGGTCAGAGACGTGGTCTTTTAACATATCTTCAGAAGAAAGATATTGAAAGATACAGAGCAATTATCCAGAAGCTCGGCTTAAGAAAGTAAGTTGTGAATAATGTGGGGGCTATAATTTTATTTATAACCCCCTTTTGTTTTGTAAGTATTAAAAATTTTTAAATATATTAAATCTGTCATGAGGGCAGATAACATACGCTTTTCGGCGTATGGGAAAGGAAAAACTATGTTCAGAACATTCGAAACAACCTTAGCAGGTAGACCGCTTGTTGTTGAAACAGGCAAAATGGCTCAACTGGCTAACGGTTCATGTCTCGTAAGATACGGTGACACTGCAGTTTTAGCTACTGCAACCGCATCTTCAAAACCAAGAGACGGAGTTGACTTCTTTCCACTCAGCGTTGACTACGAAGAAAAACTCTATTCTGTTGGTAAAATTCCGGGAAGCTTTATCAAAAGAGAAGGCAAACCATCAGAAGCAGCTATCCTTGCTTCAAGATGTATTGACCGTCCTATGAGACCTTTATTCCCAAAAGATTTAAGAAATGACGTTTCTATCGTTACAACCGTAATGAGCGTTGAACAGGACAACTCTCCTGAAATCGCTGCTATGGTTGGTGCTGCAACAGCAGTTGCAATTTCAGACATTCCATTTAACGGTCCTGTTGCATCTGTATTTGTTGGTTTAATCGACGGACAACCTGTTATCAACCCAACTGTTGAACAGAGAAAAGTTAGCACTTTAGAGCTTACTCTTTCTGGTACATTTGAAAAGGTTGTTATGATTGAAGCAGGTGCTAAAGAAGTTCCTGAAGACCAGATGCTCGCTGCAATTCATGCAGGTCACGAAGAAGTTAAAAAGCTTTGTCAGTTTATCCAGAGCATTGCAGACGAAATCGGTAAGAAAAATAAAATTGAATATACACCAGTTGTTGTTGCAGATGATGTTTTTGAAGCTGTTAAAAATGGCTACATAGAAAGAATCAGATGGGCTCTTGACACAGATGACAAAAACGTTCGTGACTATCAACTTGCAATTGTTATTGAAGAAATCCATGCAGGTCTTGATGCACAGTTTGCAGAAAGAGAATCTGAAATTGACGATGCTGTTTATAAATTACAGAAATATGTTGTAAGAAGATGGATTTTAGATGATGCTAAACGTGTTGACGGCAGACAGCTTAACGAAATCAGACCACTCTCTGCTGAAGTAGGTCTTCTTCCAAGAACACACGGAAGTGGTATGTTCACAAGAGGTCAGACACAGGTATTAACTGTTGCAACTCTTGGTTCAGTAAGCGAAAATCAGCTTATCGACGGTATTGATGTTGAAGAAACAAAAAGATATATGCACCACTACAACTTCCCTTCATACTCTGTTGGCGAAACAAAACCATCAAGAGGTCCAGGAAGACGTGAAATCGGTCACGGTGCACTCGCTGAAAGAGCACTCGCTCCTGTTATCCCACCTGTTGAAGAATTCCCATACACAATCAGACTTGTTTCTGAAGTATTATCTTCAAATGGTTCAACATCACAAGGCTCAGTTTGCGGTTCTACTCTTGCTCTTATGGATGCAGGTGTTCCAATCAAAGCTCCTGTTGCAGGTATTTCTGTTGGTCTTGTAACTGAAGAAGACAGATTTGTTACAATGCTTGATATTCAGGGCCTTGAAGACTTCTTTGGCGATATGGACTTTAAGGTTGCAGGTACTAAAAACGGTATCACAGCTATTCAGGTTGATATTAAAATTGACGGTTTAACAACCGAAATCATTGAAGAAGCTTTTGAAAAAACAAGAGTTGCAAGAATTCACATTTTAGATGATGTTATGCTTAAAGCAATTCCTGAATACAGAAAAGAATTATCTGAATACGCTCCAAAGATTATTCAGATGAAGATTCCTGTTGATAAAATCAGAGAAGTTATCGGTACAGGCGGTAAAGTTATTCAGAAGATTATCGCTGACACAGGCGTTAAAATTGATATTGAAGAAGATGGTACAGTATTCATCGTAACTGCTGATGCTGCAGGTGCTCAGGCCGCTGTTGACACAATCAACGGTATTATTGCAGAACCTGAAGTTGGTATGATTTACAAAGGCAAAGTTACAAAAATTATGGACTTTGGTGCATTTGTTGAATTTATGCCAGGCAGAGAAGGTCTTGTTCACATTTCAAAGCTTGACCATAAGAGAGTTGAAAAAGTAACAGATGTTGTTAGCGAAGGCGACGAAATTGTTGTTAAGCTTACAGAAATCGACAAACAGGGCAGACTTAATCTTTCAAGAAAAGATGCTTTACCAAAGCCTGAAAAAACAGAAGAATAATAATTTAAACGCAAACGCCAGAAGGCGTTTTGGTATTTTTAAAATTATGAGAAGATTAATATTTAAAAAACTTAATGTGAAATTCAAAGCTTTTTATAAGCTTGACTCAACAAGCACGTATGCAAAAAATCATTTTGATGGCACTCCCCTTCTTGTTTGTGCAAAAAAGCAAACAAACGGCAGAGGCAGACAGGGCAAAGACTTTTTTTCTCCCAAAGGTGGACTCTATTTTTCTTTAGCATTACCAAAAACTTTTAACTTCACACATTTAACCGCTCTTTGCGGTGTTTCTGTGTGCAAAGCCATTGAAAAGCTTACAGATTTAAAGCCTGAAATCAAATGGGTAAATGACATTTATATTGAAAATAAAAAGGTTTGCGGAATTTTAGTTGAAGCAACTGAAAAAGGGGTTATAATAGGAATAGGTATAAACTTAAATACTAAAGATTTCCCAAAAGACCTTGAAAGTATTGCAGGTGCATTAAATGCTAAAATTTCAAAAACAAAGCTTATCTATGAAATAACATACAATATTTTAAATACAAAAGACTTTGCAGAATATTATAAGTCTCACTCATACGTTTTGGGCAAAAAAATATTTTTCATTGAAAACAATGAAAAATATGAGGCTTTCGCCGAAGATATTGATGAAAATTTCGGTCTTGTTGTAAAATATAATAATCAAACCAAAACTTTAACAAGTGGAGAAATCAGCGTAAGGCTTTACTGATATATATTGCAAATACTATTTTAAAAATATCAGGAATAATAAAAGGCACTATGCAGGTTAAAATTATGCTCAAAAACGGTACAGGGTTTACAATATAAAACCAGCAAGTACCGATTGCATATAAAACCACAAGGCCTGATATACAGGATAAAAACGGTTTATTTGTTTTTTCAAACAAAAGGCCTGTTATATATGCACAGGCAAGAAAACCTGTAATATATCCGCCTGTTGGTGAAAAAAGAACACCTATTCCGCCTTTCATTCCTGAAAAAACAGGAACACCGATTATGCCAATTAAAAGATATATAAGTACGGCAAAAAAACCTTTATTTTTGCCAAGCACCAAAACAGAAACGAAAATTCCAAGTGTCTGCAAGGTAAACGGTACTGCAAAGGGAATCATAATATATGAGCATATAATTATTATTGCCGTAAAAAAGGCAATTCTTGTTAAATTTCTAATTTTCATGAGAAAATTATACTATATTTTTTATATTCAGTCAACAGAGGTGAATTATGATAACATACGAACAAATCAAAGAAAATGAAGACATCAAAACATATATAGAATGTGCCGACAGCTCGTTAAAAGCTCTCGGCTACACAGAGCATAGCTATGCCCATGTGGGCAGGGTTGCATCAACCGCAAAATACATTCTTGAAACACTTGATTATTCCTCTCACGAAATCGAACTTACGCAAATTGCCGCACACCTTCACGATATAGGCAATCTTGTAAACAGAGTTGACCATTCCCAAAGCGGTGCAATTATGGCTTTTCGTATTCTTTCTGCTATGGGTATGCCATCAAAGGATGTTGCAACCATAACAACTGCCATCGGTAATCACGATGAGGGAACAGGTGTTGCAGTAAATCCTGTTGCGGCGGCACTTATAATTGCAGATAAAACAGATGTTAGAAGAACAAGAGTAAGAAACAATGACGAAACAACCTTTGATATTCATGACAGAGTTAACTACTCTGTAGAAAACTCAGAGGTTGAAATAGATAAAGAAAACAAGCTGCTTTATCTCAAGCTTACCATTGACACAAAGTACGGTTCAATTATGGACTATTTTGAAATCTTTATGGGCAGAATGCTCCTTTGCAGAAAAGCATCAGAAACACTTGGTCTTGCATTTAAGCTTATTATAAACAAACAACAATTATTATAAGGAGTTAATATGTATAAATTATTTATATTCGACTTTGACGGCACTGTGGCAAATTCACTTGAAACAATCACATATTATGTAAATATGACATTAAAGCAGTACAATTTAAAAGCATTTAATCAGAATAAAATAAGATATTTTGTAGGCAACGGTGCATCGCTTCTTATTGAAAGAGTTTTAAAGGCAAGAGACTGCTACACCGAAGAATTTCACAAGGAGTTTTTAGACAAATATCTGAAAAACTATAATAGCGATGCTATGTATTTAACAGAGCCTTATGAGGGAATTTTAGAAACCTTAGCACAACTTAAATTAAAAGGTATTAAACTTGCTATTTTATCAAACAAGCCAGATAGCTCGGTTCAACTTGCAACTGCTTCCCTTTTCGGCAAAAAGCTTTTTGATGTTGCACTGGGACAAAAAGACGGTTATCCTGTAAAACCTGATGCAACTCTTGGTAAAACAATCCTTGAAAAATTTGATGTTTCCCCTGACGAATGTGTTTACATAGGTGATACAGATGTTGATATGCAAACAGGCAAAAACCTTGGCGCTTTCACAGTTGGCGTAACCTGGGGCTTTCGTGATATAAAAGAATTAAAAGACAACGGCGCAGACCTTATCATCAACGAACCGCAAGAGTTATTAAATATCTTATAAATGAAAACAGAAGAAGGCATTATAAAGTGCCTTCTTCTATTTCTATAAGTCTGTTATATTTTTCTGTTCTGTCTGACCTTGCAGGTGCGCCTGTTTTGATTTGACCTGCATTAGTTGCAACTGCAATATCTGCAATTTTTGTGTCACAGGTTTCACCGCTTCTGTGAGATATAATGGTATTAAATCCGTTTTTCTGTGCTAAACGGATTGCATCTAATGTTTCTGTTAATGTTCCTATCTGGTTTGGCTTGATTAAAATGGCGTTACCCATTTTTCTTTTTATGCCCTCTTTAAGCCTTTTCACATTGGTTACGAACAAGTCATCACCAACGATTTGAATTTTATCGCCAAGCTCTCTCGTGATTTTCTCAAAGCCTTCAAAATCATTTTCCGCCATTGGGTCTTCAAGTGAATAGATAGGATAATCTGCGCATAGCTTTTTATAGTAGCTTATAAGCTCATCAACTGTTACTTCTTTTTGTGCCTTTGGCATAAAATATTTGCCGTCCTTATACCATTCACTTGATGCAATATCAAGGCAAAGAGAAAACTGTTTTTCCATTTTATAGCCAGACTTTTCAACTGCATCACAAATAAGTTCAAGTGCTTCTTCATCTTTCTCAAGGTTTGGTGCAAATCCGCCCTCGTCGCCTACTGCAGTTGAACCTTTAATAAGAGTTTTTAGTGTGTGATAAACTCTTGTTGATGCGTGAAGCTTTTCTTTAAAGCTTTCAAAGCCGTGTGGAAAAAGCATAAATTCCTGAATATCAATGTTGTTATTTGCGTGGGCACCGCCGTTTATGATATTAAGCATCGGTGTGGGCAAGGTTGTGCCAAAATGACCGCCAAGATATTTATAAAGTGGTATTCCAAGGCTTTTAGCACCTAAATCCGCACAAGCAAGAGAAACTGCTAAAGTGGCATTTGCACCGTATTTTTCTTTATTTTCTGTTCCATCGTTTTCAATCATAGCACAATCTATTTTTTCCTGGTCCAGAACATCAAAGCCTTTTAAAAGCTCACAAATATGAGTATTTACATTTGAAACGGCTTTCAAAACTCCTTTTCCCATATATCTGCCGTCGTTATCACGAAGTTCCAATGCTTCATACTGTCCTGTTGAAGCACCTGACGGAACCGAGGCAACTCCAACATCTCCAAAATCACTTTCTGCGTATGCCCTAACCGTTGGATTTCCTCTTGAATCAAGTATCTCTGTTGCCCATACTTTTGTAATTTTCATAACATCAGTCCTTTCCTTTTTATTCTTTGCAAAATATGGTATATTATTCTTGCAATCTTTTTATTTTTCTGTTAGAATGAAGAAAACATATAAGGAGATTTATATATGGAAAAAGCACAGTTAATTAAAGAATTTATCGCTCTTTATGGCGGAAGCGAAAAAGATGTCCGTGTTTTCGCATCACCTGGAAGAGTTAATCTTATAGGTGAACATGTTGACTATAACGGAGGATATGTTTTCCCTGCGGCACTTACAATGGGAACAACTATCGCAGTAAGAAAAAGAGACGACAGAATTTTAAGAATGAAAGCAACAGACCTTGATGATATTGTTGAAGCAAACCTTGACACACCTGAGCTTTACAAGGATTTATTCTGGGGCAACTATCAGGTGGGTGTTGCAGTTGAGCTTGAAAAAGCAGGATATGATGTTGTAGGATGTGATATGCTTTATGACGATACACTTCCTCACGGTGGCGGACTTTCATCTTCTGCGGCAATTGAAGTTGCAACTGCCCTTACTCTCGCAACATTCTCAAACGAGAAAAAAGGTATTACGGAACCTGTAGATATGATTGAAATGGCAGTTATCGGTCAGAAAGCCGAGAACAATTATGTTGGCGTTAACTGTGGCATTATGGACCAGTTTGCATCTGCAATGGGTAAGAAAAATCATTGCTTATTCCTTGACTGTAAGGATTTAAGCTACAAGATTTTACCTCTTAACATTGACGGCTATAAAATCGTTATTGCAAACACAAACAAAAAAAGAAGTCTTGCGGACTCAAAATATAACGAAAGACGCGCAGAATGTGATGCGTCACTTGAAGCACTTCGCACAGTTCTTCCTGGTCAGGAATATCTTGGCACAATCCCTGTTGATGTTTTTGAAAAGCACAAGGCAGTTATTGGTGATGAAGTTAAAATCAAAAGAGCAACTCACGTTGTTTATGAATGTGACAGAGTTCTTCGCTCAATTGATGCTTTAGAAAATAATGATGTTTTAGAATTTGCAAAGCTCATCAATGGCTCAGGTGACTCTTTAAAAGACCTTTACGAGGTTACAGGAATTGAGCTTGATACTTTAGTTTCAGAGGCAAGAAAGGTTGACGGTTGTATTGCCGCAAGAATGACAGGTGCAGGTTTTGGCGGTTGCACAGTTAACATCGTAAGAGAAGATGCCATTGAAGAATTTAAGGAAAAGGTTGGCAAAAACTACACCGAAAAAATCGGTTATGCACCATCTTTCTATGTTTCAGACCTTGGCGACGGTGGACGCGAAATAAAATAGCATATAAAAAATCCGCCATCAGGCGGATTTTTTATATGCTGTCTAAATAATTCTGCAATATATAAGTAGCTGCAACTGTATCGATTACTTTTTTTCTGTCTTTGCCTCTTACATTTGTTTCATTTAATGTTCTTATGGCAGATACTGTTGAAAGTCTTTCGTCCCAGAAGATTATGGGTGTTTCTATTCTTTCTCTCAGCATATCTGCAAATTTTTGTGTTGCCTCACCACGAAAGCCGATGCTTCCGTCCATATTTTTAGGAAGTCCTAAAACTATCTTTTCAGGCTTTATTTCTTCTATTTTTTCAAGCACGAGAGAAAGTGCCTCTTCAGGAGTTTTGTGGTTAACTGTTCCAACTGCCTGTGCCGTAAAGCCAAGCGGATCAGAAACTGCAATTCCTGTTCTTCTCTCGCCGTAGTCTATTCCCATTATTCTCATAATTCTTCACCATTTATTAATTTAACTGCTATCCTTGCATTTTCCTTATTAAGGTCTTTAAGCATTTTGACTTTAATATCGAGAGCGTTGCTTATATTCTTATAATCTGCAAAAATTTCATCTGCCATATCGCATATTTTCTTTGATGTTACCATTCTTGCATCGATTGTAAATTTCTGCTGAAGATAGTCAAGATATGCAGTAATTTTAGGATCATATACGAGACCAATTACAGGTATCGCCACATTCGCCCCATACATTAAAAGATGAAGTCTCATTCCTATAACAAGGGTTGCTTTTGAAGCAACCGTCATAACATCTGTAAAGGAATAGTCCCCTTTTATCATATATCCCTTCTTGCTCATCTGCTTGATACAGTCTATACTTATACTTGTATCGTGGGGATTTTGCATTGGAATAAAAACAGGTGTAAGACCGTATTTTTTACTAATGTAATCCGCCGCCTTTGCAACCTCTGATGCAATATTTTTGTTTTTCCATTCCCTTATTGAAATAACAAAGTATGGTTTTAAATCTATTCTTTCGTTTTCAAAAATTTCTTTAACTCTGTCAATTCCGTTTGGAGTAATAGAAACAGACGGATCTGATGTTACCATTATAGGTGGTTTGTCAACACCCATTAAATTAAGAACTTCTACAGACCTTTCGTCTCTTAATGTTATATAATCAACTTTATTTAAAACTTTTTTCACATAGTTCTTGTTCTTTTTCTTATAAACAGGACCAATACCATTAGCATAAAGCATAGTTTTCTTTTTCATCTTTGTTGCCGTATGTATGGCAGTAAGATAATAATAAAGAGATTTTGAGCTTGTTACATCCTGAATAAGACTTCCGCCACCGTTTACAAAAAGCTTCGCTTTCTTGATTGCACTATATACTGCAAAAGGATTAAATCGGTTAACCGCATCAACGCCATAAACCGTCTTGGTTTCTGCAGGATTTGCAGAAAGAACCACAAATCTTGCATCCTCTTTCTTTTCTCTTATTTCTTTAATAATTGCAGATAAAAGTGCATCGTCTCCGCTGTTTTTGTGCCCGTAATAGCCTGAAAGAGCAAAGTCGTAATAATCAACGCCAAATTCTACAAGATTTTTGTATGTGTTTAATACTTTTTCTCTTAATTTTTCCTGTGAATATTTTTCTGTTGCAAGGGAAAAAGTTTTCTCAACGATTTCTTTCTTCTGTTTTGCATCCATTAAAAGAACACCTTTAAGGTCTGCTAAAAGTCTTGTTCTTGAAAAGCTCATTTTGTTATCAGACATAAAATTAAGGTCCATAAGTCTTTCAACGCTTTCAATATCCACGCTTCCTTCATAGCCTTTAGCATCTGCAACAATAACAGGTTTCTTATATTTTGATGCATATATTGCTCCTCTTGAAGAACCCACATATATATCTGAAAGAGCCACCAATGCATCAAGCTCGTAAGATGCACCAATCAGCTTTACAATTTTCTCTCCTGCTCTTGCATTTTGGGTTGTTACCTTAGCAGTTAATGCATCAAAATCTCTGCCTTTACCTGCAATAACAATCTCTATATCAGGATCTGTTTTTTTAAGCTCAATTGCACATTCAATAAGTGCATGAGCGATAATTGAATTTTTTTCATCTAAATTTGAATAATGAAGAATTCTTTTCTTGTCTCTTTCAAGACCTGCCGCATCCATAACAGATTTAAGTTCTGAATATGCAGGTAAATCATCAGGCATAGCATCGGAAATCTCGATTATATCCTGATTTACAACTGCAGAGTTTAAAAGTTCCTTTGTTGTCTGTACACCTGTTGAAAAAACTCTTGAGCCAAACAGACTTCTTGGTGTGTTTTCAGGCACATCAAAAACAGTACTTACAAATTTTGTATTTGTAAGCTTACACGCAAATGAAGTTAGCTTCATTGTTTTTGAGTCGAAACTGTGAACCACATCAACCTTATGGTTTTTTATTATTCTCATAATATTTAAAACTGCCATATCTTTGCTTTTTGAAAAAGGAATATCTATATGCACAATGTCTGCAAGTGAAAGCTTTCTTTCAAGCATTCCACCTTCAGATGCAATAACGATTTCAACATTTTCCTGCTTTAAGCTTATAGCAAGTTCAACCATGTGAAGCTGATTTACACCCATATTAAGATTTTCAATCACATAAAGAAGTTTCATCTCATCATTCTCCGTAATATACTATTTATATATTTTAACACAGATTATGGAAATTAACAAGCAAATAATTAAAATATTGGCAATATACGAAACCGCCACAAAATCTATGGCGGTTTATTAATTATATTCTTTCCGTTACTGTTGTTATAACAGTGTCTGATGATGTAAGTTTTTTAAATCGTATTACATTTAGATTTCCTGTCATTATTTTCCCATTTGTCGTGTCATAATTGTATTTTATTTGTACTTCCCCATCTGACACAGAAACAATTTCAATGTTTGTTCCGCTTATTATGCCCGTACCTATTTCCTTTTCAGCCGTTAATGCACAAAGATCTGCAAGCTCAAGTGAAGAAGAATCATATTGAATTGTAAACAGGCTGTTTTCAACATCTGCTACATTTGTAAAATGCATAAACAGGTCTTTATAAACTCCGTTTGCTCCTGATATGATATAAAAAGAATCAAAAGTCTGACTTTCATACTCTTCGTCATATTCATCAGAAGGTGTTTCGGGAGCTTCTTCTGTAACCGTTTCAATACCCTCCATTGTAAGCTGTGCCGTCATATTACCAACCAGATTAGGAATAGTAGTTGATACAGCTTTGCTCGAAGTTATGCTTGTTCTTTTGTTTATTAAGTCCGAATTGGTAGTCTTAAGCGAAGCGTTAAGCTTAACATTGTCAGCAACATTTACCTGTCCGTCTACGTTCAACAGAA
This sequence comes from Clostridia bacterium, assembly GCA_045535635.1. GTDB lineage: Bacteria > Bacillota > Clostridia > RGIG6154 > RGIG6154 > RGIG8700. The sequence continues at coordinate 10,285 of JAZSLZ010000135.1, read as the reverse complement.
TTACATCAGAATCAATAGCCAAATTAAAATTTAAATTGCTTTCACCATTTTCAACGCAGTTTAATTCAATGCTATACTCCTTGTTATACAAAAGACTTGGAAGCGTATACGATAAAGTGTAATTCCCGTCTGCTGCCGTTATTACATCTTCTGCAATTACAGTATTATCCGTTACATTAACAACGGTAAATGTAACTGTTTTTCCTTCAATACAGCTTAATGTTCCCATAATAGTCGGAATATAACGGTTTACAGAAATTGTCATATCTGTATTTACAAATGTCCTGTCTATTTTTCGAGGAACATAAACATAATTTATTGTTCCCTTATATGCCGGTGCCCCTGTGTTAGAACCTATTGCTAAATCATATTCTCCGTAAGGTAAATCATCAGGAAACACAAATTCAAACACAAAGTTTCCGTCTGATTCAGATGTTGTTTGATTTAGGTAAAGAATGTTATCAACAGTTCCTACAAAAATTGTTACCTTACAGGAATGGTTAATATCGTTTACTTTTCCAGTTACATTTATTGTATTTCCCTCAATTGTATAACTACATTCGATATTTGTCTGTGCATACACAGGTAATACTAATGTAAAAATTATTCCAAATGTTATAAAAAAACTAATTATTTTTTTCATCTCTTCTCCTTTCTGTCTTCTCTCTTTTGTTGACACAACAGAACCGTCCCCTTGTGTCCTGTCTCATCCCCTGTCTCATGCTGTTAGATATACCCATATTGTCATAATGGAATTTAAATTGGTAATAAATAATAATATCATAAACAAAATAATTGTTCCTTTACACAGCTTGATTTTCTTTATGCAAAGAAATATCAAATTTAGTAATAAAATAAATGCTTTGATTAAAACAGAACTTAAAAAGGCAAAAAAAGTATTAGACATTACCCCTGAAATAAAAATAATATATGAATTAATTATTGTTATACAGTTGAATAGTATAAACATAATAAAAGCAAAGGACGCAAGGACAATGCTTGTTTTAAAAGACTTTTTATATACACTTAAACTAATAATAATTAACATAAGTGGGGACAATTCTCGTATTAGTAATATTGCTTGTTCCATTTCCTTTCTCCTTTTTTAATTACCTGTCCCGTCCCCAATTCCATTAATTAATAATAGCATAATCAAAGAGAAGTTGTCAACGAGAACTTGCAAAATCAGGCACGTCCCCAATTTGCCGCCAATTTGCATAGTTGTTTACCCCAGTTGCAAAACAGTAATGCCTATTTCTATATTTAATAGCGATAACAGTTTTAATAGGTCAATAGAAAAATCAAAAGTATATTGCTCTGAAGATGGATATATACATATATGGATTTTTGGGGTAACATCAACATAATTGCTTGATATGTAATTAAGACTATCTCTTTGTGTTATTAAGAAATTTATCAATATATCGTTTAATGTCGATTCACTTTGTAGAAACTCATATCGAATGTTACAGTAATCATATTTCCTGTGTTTTTTTATTTTTTGCCCCGACTCAAATTCAAAAAAGGGTTCTCCTTTCATTGAAAAATAGACATCACAATTATTCCATAAATCATTAATCCTTTCTTTGGGCAAATTATCAGCACTAAACTCAATATAAATAAATATTTTTGCAGTATTAATCATATAAATCACACTCACTTATAGTTTTAGTACTCTGAGTACTCTGGGGACGTGCCTGTTTTTACAAGTTTTTTAACATAGCATTAGTTATTATCCCCCTTGATATTCCTGTAGCTCGTTCAAGTTCACCGATTGTCAATCCCGCTGTTCTTAGTTTTTGTAAAACCTCGTTGCGGTTTATTCGTGGTAACTGTGATATGCTTTCCGGTGTCATTCCTGATATTTTTTCTATCTTTCTGTCGATTTGTGCCGGTGTTAGCTTTTTGGTATTTGTAATACTAAAGTCAACCACCTCGTCAATCTGATGAAGCTCTATAAAATAATTTATTGCTTCACTTTTGTTTGATGAAAGCATATCTAAAGTAAATGCTGTATCTGTCAAGCTCGTTTTTCCTTTGGATATATAATCCTTGTAGCTGCTCCATCTATATTCGTTCGGCATTTTACATATTCTCGCACGAATCGGGTTTTGATGTATGTATCTTACTAACATAAAATAATATTTTTCATTTTCTATTGGTTCGCTTTTGTACCTGTTTCCAATCAGGCTGCCGTTTCGCTGATACTTTCTATTGAACCAGCCTACATATGTCGTAAGCAATCTATGCATAACTTTCTTTATATCGCCGATTTCTTTTTCTTTGAGAAATAAGTGAACATGATTAGTCATTAGACAATATGCATATATTTCTATGCTGTCGCTTTCTTTTAGACTTGCAATTATCTTAAGCATTTTCTGATAATCTTCATCTTCTTCAAAAATATTTAAATGATTTATTCCTCTAAATATCACATGATATAATCCTGTTGAACTAAGTACTCGTGGCGGTCTGCTCATGTTAACACCTCTTTCTGTGTTGTTTTAATTAATAATAGCATAATCAAAGAGAAGTTGTCAACGAGAACTTGCAAAATCAGGCACGTCCCCAATTTGCCTGTCGAGAAAACCTTGTCAAGACAGAGAACCGTCCCCTGTCTCACCTGTCTCATGTCTCATCAATTATATTAACCGGTTGGAATCCAGCACGAACTTTATGCTCCTTAAATACTTTGCGAAGCTTTTGGGATACAATCAAAAACCGATTTGGATTTCTTCCATACGAGAACTCGTAAGAAAAATTCAAATCTTTTGCATTTTGCAAACTTTTACGAGAGTATTTTGCATTTGAAATTATCCAATACTGTTTATGTTCACAAACTTTTTCTTTCCACTCACGAAACCATGTGTTTTCGTGCATTGGTGGAAGTGTGTTATCCTTTTGTGGTTCAACGCAGAAATAATCATCCATTTCTCTGCCCTTGAAATCTTTCAACCGATGTTCAAAATTAAATCCTGTCAAGCCTTTTTCTTCAACCAACCACTTTATAGATTTTGAAACTGTTATGAGGCTGTCAGTTAGTTGCAGTATTGGCTTGTTTTTAATAAGTTTACGGTCAACCAACGCATCGCCTACAAGTTGTCTGCCTGCATCGCATTTTGAACAGCAACTTGTAAATTTTGTATTATAGTCTTCTAAATGTACGGCTTCTAATTCCATTGGTTCAGATAACCACATATAAAAATACTCACATTCTTCTTCTTCCTTAGTTGTATATACCGTTTTTTCAGAAACTTCACATGTCAAATTCGCTTTTTTTGCCAAATCTAAAACATATTTGTACTCATTTGAATCCTCAAATAACGGTATTTCAAAAAAACCTTTTTCGCAATATGGATAATCTTTTTTTAATTCGGCTGGAATAGAATGTTGTACATTTTTGTAAATACTTTTTCTTAATTCTCCATATGCGTTTACATGAACAATACGAATATCATACATAATTAATCCCCCCAACTTATACCGGTCACACCTGAATCTTTCAGCATCTGTTTTAATGGCTCTATATAATCGTCCATGCCAAGATCAGTATAAACTTTTTTTGTTGCATTCCATATTTCTTGTGGAGAATACTTCTTTTTATTAAATAGCGTTGAATACGGTAACTCTTCTCGCATTGCATTAGTGATTTTTTTGTGTGTATCCTTATTAATTGCAATACTTAAAATATCATTAGATTTTATATCTAAAGTTTCCGCAAAACGCTTTTCTATTAAATGATGAGCCTCTAATCCTGTTCCTTTTGAAAGTTTCTTCAATGCTTTATAAGGTAACACGACAGTACCATCTTTAATTGCCTCTACCCTCTGGGTTTTATTCAATACCTTTAATGCATCAACAACATCATCTGTTTTAGAACCCGCTTTAACTATGTATTTGCCCGCCTTAGTTACATAAGAACCAGGAACAAACGGAACAACTATTGATGCAACATCCCACACCAAGAATGCAGCATTAATCAAACTTGGATTTGTGATAAAATCTTTTAAACTCCATATAGCTCCGGCAATATCAATGATTGTTTCAGCAGCTTCACCTGTAGGATCAATGTATTTTATAGGGTTATTATTAGCATATACATACCAATTCAGCCCATCTCTTATTGGATCTTCGTTAATAAATCTTCCTGTTTCGGGGTCATACATTCTTGCACGGAGATAAATTAATCCACTTTCGGAGTCTGTGTATTCTCCTCTGTAGCCAAACGGATTATATACTGTATTTTCCTGTTGCTGATTTCCGTAGGCATCAAATGTATAATCGGCTATGGTTGTTCCTGAATTATCTGTAAGGATTGATACATCTCCCTGACCGTTATAGATGTAGTACAAGCCATCATCATTCTTTATGATTTCAATGCCTCTGTAATACTTATTAACACCATCTGAGGTTATTTCTTCTATAATATTGGCATTATCATATACAAATGCGGTAGTTTCTCCGTCAACAGTTTTTGAGTATCTCAATCCGTCAGGAGCATAATTATATGAAGAAACAACTCCATTTGTATTAAGTCCTACAAGCTGATTATAGCAGTTATACTCATATAAGGCAACATCTTCATTTGAAGTACCTGAAATGGTGTAGCTTGCTGTCATACCGTTTTTATACGGTTTTTCTGTTACAGTTACCTTTGAAATTGTATTACCGTTACTGTCATAGAAATAATTTGTAAGACTTGTTTCGCTGTCTGTTGTTTCAAGGGCAGCGGTTAATCTGTTGTTTAAATCATAAGCATATACCGTTGTGCCCTCGCTGTCCGTCATTGTTGCTCTGTTACCGAAATCATCAAAGGTATATACAGTATCATTTTCCTTTATCAGACGGTTCATTTGATCATACTCATAGGTAGTAGTTACACCGTTTGAGGTTTTTGACTTCTGGTTTCCGTTAAGATAATAGCTATACTGTTCAGAGAGCTTGTCTCCTGTTGTCTGTGATGTTAGCATATTTGCCAAGTTATAGGTATAGCTTGTGGTTTCACCGCCTGTATTGACTGTCTGTATTCTGTTGCCCTTATCATCATAGCTGTACTGTGCAATAACAGTGCCGTTTTCACTTACACTTGTCAAACGGTTAAGCAAATCGTATGTATATGACATATTCATTTCAACATTGCCGTTTCTTGTAAGGGTAAAGCCTGTACGGTTGCCGTTTGCATCATAGGTATAAGCCTTGCTTGTACCTGCTGATGAATCGGTTTCCTGTATAAGCTGTCCTTTATTGTTATATACATAGCTTATGGCAGTTGTACCATTTTGCTTTGCAACAACCTGACCTGTTAAGCCATATAAGGTTGTTTCGGTATTTGTACCGTCAGACAAAGCTTTTGATGTAACATTTCCAAGACCGTTATAGCTGAAATTAAAGGTCTGTCCTTTTCTGTCGGTGCTTGTCTGGAGCAAACCGTTTACAGTATCGTAGGTGTTTGTCTCAGTCAATCCCATAGCATCGGTTGATGTAAGAAGTCTGCCAAGCTGGTCATAGGTGTATTTTGCTGTTGCGTATTCAGAATCAGAGCTTTCAGTTACATTATCAAGCCCATTAATGGTAAGAGGAGAGCTAAGACCTGTATAAACTCTCAAAAGGTTTCCTTTTGCATCATAGTAATTCTGCACGAAGCTTGATTCTGAACCGTCATTTGTTTCTGTCAAAACAAGTCGGTTTCTGTTATCATAGGTATATTTAATCTCGCTGTAGTTTTCCGTCTCTCCTGAAGCATTAGTATAAATTCTTTCTTTTACAACATTGCCGTTACCGTCATACCAGTTCTTTTTAACAGAGTAATATACAATTCCGTCTTTTACTTCAAAAGGAGCTTTCTGCTCAATCACTCTGCCCATATTATCATATTTATATTCGGTTGCGTAGCCGTTTGCGTCATAGGCTTTTATAATTCTGCCAAGTCTGTCATATTCGGCGGTTATGGTATTTCCAAGCTCGTCAATTTCTTTTACCGTATTACCCATATAATCATATTCTGTACTGCGTACACTTGATAAGCCTTCTGCATTGGCTTTGGCAGATTTTACAGTAAGAACATTTCCTGCATAATCTGATGTGTAGGTTTCAATGCTTCCGCCTGTTTCTGTTTTTATCTTATTACCAAATTTATCATAGTAAACACTTGTTACAACTGACGGATTGCCGTCATTTCCGACTACGGTTACAGTTTCCTTTGTATAATCTGCGGTAACATCGTATGCATATTGCTCATAATAAACAAGCGTTCCTGTTTTGTCATATACCTTTTTGGTAAGAGGTCTTTGGAGAGTGTCGTATGTATAAAGAGTTTCTCTTTCTACCGCCTGACATTCATCCCCATATTCATCAAGAACTATATTATCGCTGTATAAAACTTCAGCCTCTATATTGCCATACTTGTCATAGTATATTTGATTATTTTGCAAATCAAGAAAATCATAATACAGATAATCAACCTTTTTATCTTTTGTATGATAGGTTCTTATTCTGTTTCCTAATTCATCAGTTTCCCTTATGCTGTTGGAATAATAGCGATAAGCTTTTGAAGAAGTGTCAGGATTTGTTATCTTTGTCAAGCGGTTAATTGCATCATATTCATATAGAGTTGTGTTTTCCTCTGCATCTGTTTGTGATATAGGATTTCCCCAATAATCATAACTTACCGATACAGAAATATCTTTAAGCTCATTGTCATTATCCACAACATTTTTGACAGTTTCATTTGTAAGATATACACCATTTTCATAGGTGTACTGTTTTTCAATATAATCAGTTGAATTGATATATTTCTTTTCATTAACTATATTTCCGTAACTATCGTGAGAATATTGTGTTTTACTTTTCAGCACATCATTAACATATATATTTATAAACTCTATACTTTTGCCATTCGATGTAGGAACATATTCTTCCCTGACAGTAGTATTTGCATCTTGCTTATATACCTTAGTCAACGGAAAATGATATGTTTCATCATAGGTATATGTTACGGCTCTGTCACTTTCTCCGTTAGGTGTATGTGATAACATATCTCCGTATTTTGCCGAATCGTATGTATATGAATTAGTAACTGTCATATAATTACTGTTGTTTGATGCAGAATAATTTTTTACTGTTGTATTGGTAAGGAGCAAGGTATTTGCATCATAAGTGTTATTTGTTACAACCTTATGGTCTGTTCCCTGTGAAGTATGGTCCTTTACCAGTATTGTCTTATTATCGTTAATACCCGAATACCTGAAATGATATATTTCACTTGCTGTTTTTTCGCTTTCTGTGCTTTTGTCATTTACTATTACTTCATAATTGTACGAATCTCCTATGTATTCTTCTCTCTTGTAGAACGGATAACCATCGTACTCTCCCACATCATTTGTATCATAATGATATGTTTTTTTGTTCATATCCGAATTTGTTCCGTTATAATGATTAGCTTTTTCTTCGTGGCTTTCATAAGCCTTATAGAAAAGCATAGAGCCGTCAGCTGTACAGCTTTTTGCAAAAGGAGAATATTCGAAGCAATACAATTTTTTCCCTGTTCCTGATATTTGCTTTAATAAGACTATACAATTATCTTTGCCACCAAAGTTGAGAAAATCATTTTTGGTAATATAAGAGTTTCCTGTATTATAATCTGCATTATCTTTAAAAGTATCATAAAAGGCTCTGTTTCTGTTCAAAAATGAAAATCTTGTAGTTTCATAAGCATACAAATAATTGTCTGTGTTTTCTTCTGGGTCGGATACTGAGCTTAAAACCCACTCTTCTCCGTCTAAGTATGAATATTGTGTGTATCTTGACAAGGGTAAATCATCATCTGTTAACAATTTCAATTCATAGGAATATACTTTCACATTATCGGTATCTGTTGGGTCGCTGATTGTCATTTTTAAGTATTTCAGTTCTTCAAGAATCGGATCGTTTTCAGAAGCAAAAGAAATTTCTCGCCCCATTGTGTCAACTATTTTTGTTATATACGGATATTGTTGAACATTTCCCCATGCGTTTAAATATCTTCGCACACTGCAATAAAATTTTATTTGATTTCCGTAGCGGTCTTGCTTGATTAACAATCGCCCATCAGACGCAAAGTAATGCTTTGTTCCGTCCTTTTCTGTAACGCAGTATTTGCTTGTCCTTCCATCATGGGTAATAGACCGGTCTTCTGTTAAAACTATATCGTTAAGGTTATAGCCTACAAGATTATTGCTTCCGCCATCAGAAAAATCTATTTGCCATACTCCTTTTTCTCCAAAATGCAAATACTCATAAATATCATCATAGCCATATCTTACTTCTACATAGGGAAATGTGAATTCCCAGCCTGTACCAAGCATTGAATATCTTTCTGTTCCTGTATCCTGATTAAGGCTGTCCTCTGCTTCATATGATACGGTTTCCTGAACCATTTCAGCTATTACAAAACCGTAATAATCTACCTTATACTCAACTGTATTATCATAAGGAAATTCCGCCTCTATTTGCCAGAATATAGATTCTAACTCAGCTATTGCCGCATTTGCTTCTGTTTCTGAACTAAAAAACAACTCTTCGTCAAATTCCTGTTCTGAATTATATAGAAATTCGTATGAACTTGCGTTCCTTATCATCCATTCTGCATCTTTCGTTTCAAGGTAGTCAAAAAACGACGGTTTCAGGCAGGTCACAACACCATCTATTGTTTCAAAAGTACTGTCTGTGTAATACATATAGGTTCTTTTAAGTCCGTAAATCCTATAGTAAACTTCAGGGTCACCTGCCTGTTCGTTATATACAATCTGTGGATCATAAAGAAACGCATTTGACGAGCTGTACATTCTTGAAATGCTTAAATCAAAACCGTTTCTGCCGGGGAGAGTTACATCTGTTTGTAAAACATTTACACTTCCGGTTGCAGTATTAACATAAACAGATTGATTTTGTGTCTGAGGTGCAAAATTTATACCATCATTATATATAGATTTTGGATAATATAAATTATTATAATCGTCTGCCAACTGTGAGGCTTCATCAGCATTAACTACGTTAGGCATTAAAAGTGAGGCTGCAATAAATATAAATAATAATAACTTTTTCACTAATTATTCACCACCTGTATCATTTGTCACTTCTGACTTTTGCTTTGCTTTTCTCAATTTTTTGATTGCTGATGTTCTTCTTAATATAGTCATCAACATTCACGCCTGTTTTATAAGCTTTTACCATATCATCAAATTTGATTTCCGTTATTTTCTCTGCGTTTTTAAGCTTGCAAATATCAATAACATCTGTCATTCCCATTTTCTTTGCAGCATCAATTTCGTCCTGAGTTATTCCGCTTGTACTTATCATTATTTCAGTCCATTGTTGTTTATCTTTTTCCGCAATTTGCTCTATTTCCTTTTCTGTCATCTTAGTATCATATTGTTTCATCTTTTTATAGTATTCTTCTTTGCTTATTCTGCCAAATGTAAAATCGTTTACCGTCTGTGCTTTTTCTTGTGATTTTTGCCTTTTTTCTTTTGCTATATCATTGGGTGTTTTGCCAGCGGCTTTTGCTTCCCATGCTGTCTTTATATCAATTTTTTCATTAAATGCTTTTCTTGCAAGTTCCTTACATTCTTTTTCGGACATGCCTGTTTTTTTCATCTCATCGTATATTTTATCGGGAATATCAAGGCTCTCCTTATATTTTGAAAGTGATTTCATATATGAATCAAAGTCTGATTTGCTTATGCCGTAAGCCTCTATAACTTTGTCCCAATCCTCAAGTTTGGCATATTTAACTCGTATTAACAATGAATCTTTTCCGGTAAAGTGCTTGATTGTCCGAATTGCATTAACATCATACTCGGAATATCCGCTGCTTAACATAGATTCTTCCCAATCGGATACAAATGTTTTCGCAAATACAACTGAGGTAGATATACCAATAATCACCAATATTATTGATACAAACCATATAAACTTTCTTTTCATATCAAGTCCTCCTTAAATTGATTTTTATGATATTAAGACTACTATATTTTACCATATACATTCTCATATTTCAATTATCTGTAATATTTAAAATTAATTTACATCTTGAAATATAACCGTTGTGGCTCTATCGAAGACAAGATAACAATTCTGTTATCTTATGAATAAAAGTTTTACTTTTGACGCTGTGAGAGGTTTCGTCCGCAATCATAACTACCGGCTAAGCCGGTAGTTTGCTCTGCGACTATAAGTCGCTGTTACTGGCGGGACTGAAAGTCCACCGAATAATCTGCCAGCCGCAAGCGGTTTCAAGCTACCGCTA